>JAHEYE010000190.1:0-2555 GCA_023251695.1 Sphingobacteriaceae bacterium
AAGGGTGCTTACGTTATGGATCAGAACGGGATAGATACAAAGATGATTGAATTAGACGGAACAGAAAACAAATCTAATTTAGGTGCTAATGCAATTTTAGGTGTTTCCCTGGCGGTGGCTAAGGCTGCAGCTATCGAATCAGAATTACCGCTTTTCCGTTATGTGGGCGGGGTAAATGCCAATTTATTGCCAATACCCATGATGAATATTTTGAACGGTGGGGCTCATGCTGATAATGGAATTGATTTTCAGGAATTCATGATCATGCCGGTGGGTGCAGATTCATTCAGTGAAGGATTAAGAATGGGAACCGAAATCTTCCATCACTTAAAAGCTGTTTTAAAGAGTAAAAAAATGAGTACGAATGTTGGTGATGAAGGCGGTTTTGCGCCTGATTTTAAAAACAATGAAGATGCGATAAAAGCAGTGATGCAGGCGATTGAAAAAGCAGGTTACAAACCGGGCGAAGATATTTATATTGCCATGGATGCGGCCGCTTCAGAATTTTACGATGCCAAAGCAAAAGTATATCATTTCAAAAAATCGACAGGCGATAAATTAACCAGCGATGAGATGGTTAAGTATTGGGCCGATTGGTGCAAAAAATACCCAATCATTTCAATTGAAGATGGATTTGGCGAAGACGATTGGAAAGGTTGGGCAGCTGTAACTCAAAAATTAGGGAATGAAATACAATTAGTGGGCGACGATTTATTTGTTACTAATTCACAGCGTTTGGCAAAAGGTATAAACGAAGGAGTGGCGAATTCAATCCTTGTGAAAGTAAATCAAATCGGGACTTTAACCGAGACAATTAATGCCGTTAACATGGCGCATAAGCATGGATATACCTCTGTAATGAGCCACAGAAGTGGTGAAACGGAGGATACTACCATTGCTGATTTGGCTGTAGCCCTGAATTGTGGTCAAATTAAAACCGGTTCGGCTTCGCGCAGCGACCGGATTGCAAAATACAACCAATTGCTTCGTATTGAAGAACAATTAGGTAGCTCGGCACGTTATATGGGCAAAGCTTTCCGCTTTGCAAAATAACCGGAATCTCAATTTTAGGAACAATTAATCCTCGCCTTGCAGGTGAGGTTAATGACGGATTTCAAAGATTTTTAATTTAAATTTTATTTGTTTATCAACCTACCTTCATTAAATTTACATAGTTAAAACTACAATGAATATGGATCCTTTAAAGTCAAAATTCAGTGAAAAAGCAATAGCGCTTTCAGCTGAAATTAAAGATATCATCAAAAACCATGGCGATTTAAAAATGGGCGAGATAACTGTTGCGCAAGTGTACCAGGGTATGCGGGGCATGTTGGGCATGGTTACCGAAACATCAAAATTAGACCCTGATGAAGGAATTCGTTTCAGAGGTTACTCAATACCCGAGCTACGTAAACAATTACCAAAAGCGCCCGGAGGAACTGAACCATTACCGGAAGGAATATTTTATTTGATGTTAGTGGGAGAATTACCTTCACAAGATGATGTTACGTTCATTACTAACGAATGGATGAAACGCAGCAATGTTCCTAAACATGTGTTTGATGTAATTGAAGAATTACCTGTTGATGCTCATCCGATGACACAATTTGTAATTGGCGTAATGGCTATGCAAACCGAAAGTGTTTTTGCTAAAGCATATGCAAAAGGCATGAGCAAAAAAGATTATTGGGATTACGCTTACGAAGATTCAATGAATTTGATTGCGCGTTTACCCCGTATTGCAGCTTACATTTACCGCCGTAAATATAAAAATGGAGTTCACATTGAACCGGATCACAAACTGGATTGGGCTGCAAATTTCGCACACATGTTAGGTTACGATCAGGTTGATTTCAAACGGTTGATGCGTTTATATCAGACCATTCACGTTGATCATGAAGGTGGAAACGTATCAGCTCACACAACGCATTTAGTTGGTTCAGCATTAAGCGATCCATATTTATCATTTGCAGCGGGTATGAATGGTTTGGCAGGGCCCTTACATGGTTTAGCAAATCAGGAAGTATTAGGTTGGATCATGGAGTTGAAAGAAAATTTAGGAGGAGGATTACCAACCAAAGAACAAATTGCAGAATACATTAAAAAGACTTTAGCAGAAGGAAAAGTTGTTCCCGGGTATGGTCACGCTGTTTTACGCAAAACCGATCCGCGTTTTACTGCACAGCAGGATTTTTACAGAACATGGATTAAGCACGATGATATTTGTGAAATTGTACAAATGGTTTACGAAGTAGCGCCTCCTATTTTGGAAGCTACCGGAAAAATTAAAAATCCATGGCCAAATGTGGATGCACACTCAGGTGCCTTATTAGTTCACTATGGTATGCATGAGTATGATTTTTATACTGTGTTATTTGGAGTGAGCCGCTCATTGGGCGTTCTCGCAAGTTTAATTTGGGACAGGGCAACGGGCTCACCAATTGAACGCCCCGGTTCAACGAGCACAGAAGCTATCAAAGCAAAAATAAAAGCTTCAACAGAAGCAAAGAAAGTTTAAATAAAACGAACCCCGCCACGAGCGGGGTTTTTTAACT
>JAHEYE010000190.1:2655-6828 GCA_023251695.1 Sphingobacteriaceae bacterium
TCACCAATTGAACGCCCCGGTTCAACGAGCACAGAAGCTATCAAAGCAAAAATAAAAGCTTCAACAGAAGCAAAGAAAGTTTAAATAAAACGAACCCCGCCACGAGCGGGGTTTTTTAACTTATGCAAATCCAGTTAAACGATACGATTACCGCTTTAGCTACGCCCCACGGAAGCGGTGCCATTGCGGTTATCCGTTTAAGCGGAAAAAAATCTTTCGGAATTATCGATAAAGTTTTTTTTGATAAAGAGCTTAAAGCAAAAACCATTTCAGGTGAGAAAGGTTATACTGTACATTTTGGTATTATCGCAGAGAGCGGAATTATTATTGATGAAGTTCTGGTCACCATTTTCAAAAACCCGCATTCTTATACAGGAGAGGATAGCGTCGAAATTTCTTGTCATGGTTCAACCTATATCCAACAGCAAATTTTGCAGCTCTTATTAAAGCATGGCGCAAGAATGGCGAACGCCGGTGAGTTTACGTTGCGCGCTTTTTTAAACGGGAAATTTGATTTATCGCAGGCTGAAGCGGTGGCTGATTTAATCGCAAGCAATTCGGATTTGTCGCATCAAGTGGCCATGCAGCAAATGCGCGGCGGATTCTCCAATAAAATAAAAATACTACGCGACCATTTAGTTAATTTCGCTTCGCTGATTGAACTGGAACTTGATTTTAGTGAAGAAGATGTTGAGTTTGCAAACCGTGAAGATCTGAAAAACTTAATTCTACAGATTACTTCAATAATCGATAAATTAATACAAAGCTTTGAGGTTGGGAATGTAATTAAGAATGGTATTCCCGTGGCCATTGTCGGAAAACCAAATGCAGGTAAATCCACTTTACTGAATGTTTTGCTCGACGATGACAGAGCGATTGTCAGCGAAATTCCTGGAACAACACGCGATGTAATAGAAGATGAAATGGTAATTGATGGGGTCTTGTTCCGCTTTATTGATACGGCGGGAATCAGAACAACAACAGATATCATAGAGCAAATGGGCGTCAACAAAGCTTTTGAAGTGATAAAAAAATCGGCTATAGTCATTTATCTTTTCGATGCGCATGAGTTGAGCGCAGGTGATTTAAGAATGGAAATTGATTTAATAAAACAACACATTGGTACTTCTCAACTTTTGACGGTCGCCAATAAAATTGATGTAGAAGGGGAAGAAGAGGTGCGAAGGGAGTTTAGTGGTTCGCAGGAAATTATTTATATCTCAGCTAAAAATAACAATCACATTGATGTACTAAAAGATAAGCTGGTGAGTTTGTTTGATGCCCGTACGGTGAATGCTACCGAAACAATTGTCACTAACGCCCGTCATTCTGATGCCCTTAAACGTGCAAATCAGGCTTTAATTAAGGTAGGCCAAGGCCTCGAAAAAAACATAGCCGGCGATTTACTGGCCCTTGAAATCCGTTATGCCCTTAACGAATTGGGTAGTATTACAGGGGAAGTGACCAATGAGGATTTGCTTGACTCAATATTTACTAGGTTTTGCATCGGGAAATAAGCTCCCCACTCAGTCTAAAAAATCTAAAAATTTTGCTCAAAAAAGCAGGGTTTAAAAGTTGACTTTAACACCTTGTTTTTGTATTATTACTATAAATTTTAATACCCTTGACATGAAAAAACTACTACTTATTTTATCGGCAGCTATTGTTTGTAATAGCAATTTTGCACAGAGCAATAAAGTTGTGCAACAGGATTGGCGCGATATGATGCAGGATCCGAACGCTAATTTTTATGACGTTCAGAAAGCAGCCAACGCTTATTGGGAAACACACGATAAAGAAGAAAAAGGGAGCGGCTATAAGCCCTATAAAAGATGGGAAGCTTATATGGAACCCCGTGTATATCCGAGCGGAAATTTGTATTTGCCAAGTATGAACTGGCAGAATTATGAAGCGTGGACGCAACAAAATAATTCAGGAAATAAATTAGGTAATAATATGATTGCTTCCACAACATGGACAGCAATGGGTCCTTTCGGCGCAATGACAGGTTCTGCCTGCGGTTTGCCACGTAAAGCAGGACGTGATAACTTTATTACGTTTAGTCCAACCGTAAACACAACTTATTGGGCGGGTTCACCTGCAGGTGGATTGTGGAAAACAACAAACGATGGTGTAAGCTGGACAACTAATACTGATAATTTAAGTGTTATCGGTTGCTCTGATTTAGCAATTGACCCTACAAATACAAATATTATGTACATGGCAACCGGCGACGGTGATGCAGGAGATACTTATTGTATAGGTGTTTTAAAAACAACTGATGGCGGAACTACATGGCTTCCTACAGGTTTAGTTTGGACAGTTAATCAACAGCGGACAATGCGTAGATTAATAATTGACCCATCTAATCCGCAGGTATTAATTGCTGCTTCAAGTGCCGGTATATGGCGAACTGCTAATGGTGGAACAACATGGGCTCAGGTAAGTACTATTAATGCCTTTGATTTAGAATTTAAACCGGGCTCTCCAAATACAGTTTATGCCGGTGGTGGCGCAACCGGTACAACTCATGGTTTCTATTTATCTGTTAATAACGGTGTTTCTTTTGTCGTTGTAACAAACGGAATTCCGGCCACAACTTGTAACCGTATTGCTATTGCAGTAACGCTTGCCGATCCTAATTATGTTTACGTTGTACGTTCAAACAGCGGTACTAATGGTTTTGCAAGTTTACATCGTTCAACTGTTGGTGGAACGCTTTTTGTACAGATGTCAACCACCCCCGATATTTTAGCTAATTCATGTACCGGCGCCGCAGGTAACGGACAAGGTTGGTATGACTTGGCAATTGCATCTTCTCCTTTAAACAGAGATGAAGTTGTAGTTGCTGGTATAAATCATTGGAGAAGTTTAGATGGAGGTGGAACATGGACTAATATCGGTTGCTGGAACGGTACTACTGCCAATCCGCCTTACGTACACGCCGATGTGCATGAAGTGGAATATACCCCTACGGGAACACTTTATTCTACTAACGATGGGGGCATTTATAAATATACGGGAACGGCATGGACTGATTTAACATCACCAAGAAATATTGCGCAACAATATAGAATTGGTTTATCAGGTACAACAGCTGATTATTGGATAACCGGACATCAGGATAACGGAAGTAACATCCATACGCCTTCTACATACAGTGCAAGTTATTGTGGTGATGGTATGGACTGTTTTTTAGACCGAACAAGCAACCTTAACGCTTTCAGTTCAACTCCCAACGGAGGTTACAGAAAATCAACCGATGGAGGAATAAGCTGGGCGAATTGTGTTACGGGATTAACCGGCGGAACTTATTGGGTTTCTCCATGGAAACAAGATCCTGTTGCAGCCAATGTTCTTTACGGTTCGCGTTTACAATTATGGCGTTCAACCAATCAGGCTGGAAGCTGGGTGCAGGCTGGAAATATTCCGGGTAATGCTGCACAGGGTGTAATAGAATTCGCCATCGCCAATTCGAATACCGATGTGATTTATGTGATTCATGGAAATACAGGTGTATATAAAACTACCAACGCGAGTGCAGCAACGCCAACATGGGCAGCTACTGCAGCTCTACCGGGTGTTCAGGCAACCTATGTAGCTATTAAAGCGACAGACCCAAATACAGCCTGGGTTACTTTTAGCGGTTATACTGCAGGAACAAAAGTTTATAAAACAATTAATGGCGGTACTTCATGGACTAACGTATCAACCAATTTACCAAACCTTCCTGCTAATGTAATTTGTTATGAGCCTGGTTCAAACGATCGGGTTTATGTAGGTATGGATGTTGGTGTTTATTATTTAGACAACTCATCAACTAACTGGACACTTTATAATGCCGGTTTACCAAACACGCCTATTTACGATTTGGAAATTTCTACAGCAAACCCTACGAAATTATATGCGGCAACATACGGTCGTGGAACTTATAAAGTGGATTGTGTTGTTGCAGCGGCTCCTGTATCAAGTTTCTCTGTAGCAGCGGTTGGTTTGTGTACAGGTTCAAACATTTCATTTACCGATTTATCAGCAAATTCGCCAACTAGCTGGAGCTGGAGCGTGACGCCTGCTGCCGGGGTAACGGTTACCACACCTACACTTCAAAATCCTACAATGAATTTTACAAACCCCGGTACATACACGGTTTCGATGCAGGCCACTAACATAATT
>JAHEYE010000191.1 GCA_023251695.1 Sphingobacteriaceae bacterium
ATATTTCACCATCATGAAAGCATCCGTTCCGTTTCCTTTTATTTCAACTGGTTTTAATTGTTTAATCACGATATCAGGTTTGCCAAAAAAAGAACCTTCATAAAACGCAGGAGCTTTTGGCTCTTTCAACGAATCACCGCGCAGCATTTTACCTGCCCCGTTTTTTCCGGGGTTTTCCACCCAGTTTTTTATCAAAGCAATTTCTGCTTCATTCAGCACACGCTCATCCGCGAAATGAGAATAAGCAGGGTCGGCCGGCCAGGGCGGCATAAATTTTGTTTGGGTAGTGAATTTTATTTTGTTGGCATTCGCCACCGCATCATTATAATTCAGGAGGTCGAAAGTACCGGCTGCTCCGGGGCGGTGACAAGGCGTGCAGGTTCTGAAAATTATTGGGGCAATATGTTCGCTCCAGGTAATTTCTGATGGCAAGGCGGTTTCTTCTTTTTTGTCATCCGTACAAAACCAAAAAATAAAAACCACAACCGAAATCAAAAAACACTTAAACAAGTTCAAAGGCATGACATTTATGTTTTTTTGTTGGTTAAGCGTTCCATGTTTTTTTCAATATATTTTTCACTCGACATTAAACTTTTTTGGATCCGTGTGGCATAACGAATGCTGTCCACGATTTCTTTTTGTTTGTCCTCAATTATTTCTTTTTGTTTAGAGATCTCAATATTGGCTTTTTTCTTTTGGCGATAACTTCTCAGGATCAGAAAAGCTAAAAGGACCATTATAACAAATCCTCCAATGAAGAAATTGCGCTGCATTGACTTTTGTTCGACGTCTGCTTTTTGTATGGCCAGCTGCTTATCTTTCTCCGCTGTTTCATATTTTGCTTCCATTTCACCTAGCATTTTTAACTGTTTTTCGTTTAATAAAGAATCTCTTAATGCATAACTCTTCATAAGGATCTTATAGGCGCTTTTGAAGTCACCGGTTTTAGAGTAAACTTCAGCAAGACCGTGATAAGAGATCAGTATCACTGCTTTTGCTTTTGTTTTTTCGCTTAATTGAACAGCCTTTAAATAGTAAGCTATCGCATTCTGTGATTCGTTTCTTGCATTCAGCACCTTTGCAATATTATTATAACCTTCAGCAACGCATTGTTCAATATTAATTACCTTATACGCTTCCAAAGCTCTCTTATAATATTCTAAGGCTTTTTTCAGGTCGTTTTTTAAATAGGATACATTTCCTAAGCCGCAACTGGCATTGCCCAACGTGTAATGATCCGGTATCTTCCTGGAAAGGTTGATCTCAATTACCTTATTATAATTTTCTGTAGCCTTATCATAATCCTTCATGAAATAGTAACAATCTCCTATATTCGTATAATACGTGATTAATCGACCATGCTCCTTCGCATCAAGAGTTTTGACGATTCCAGCACCTTTAATAAAATTTTCTAATGCTTTTTTGTATTGGCCCTGGGCCATATATACATTACCTAAACCATTGTACACACCCGGCCTTTTGTTTTCGAGTCCTTTACTTTGAAGTATTTCTAATTCCATCAGGTAATTGGTCAAACCCTCGGCGTAATCTCCCATATTACAATTTACATTTCCGAGGGTGTGAATGGATTTAATTAGCAGCATTTCTGCTTTCAATTCGGTGGCCAAAAGTATTGCTTCTTCTGAAGCCTGCTTTGAATCCAGATTATCTGCTACGTTTGCCAGATTCAGAAGAAGGTTAACGCGATTTGTATCCCTGGGCGCCACTGCCAGTTTTTTGCGCAACGTGTCGATGCGCCATTGTTGCGAA
Organism: Sphingobacteriaceae bacterium; assembly: GCA_023251695.1. Classification (GTDB taxonomy): domain Bacteria; phylum Bacteroidota; class Bacteroidia; order B-17B0; family Aurantibacillaceae; genus JAHEYG01. The sequence goes on from JAHEYE010000191.1 coordinate 1,771, forward strand.
AAACCCGGGGCAACGAAAAGAATGAATAGTATTATATAAAAATTTCTCATGTCAGCTCAGTAAGCTAAAAATAAAGCATTTTACTGAGCTTACAAAACCCCTAATAATTATAATAAGGTGCGATCATGAGGTAAACCACCACCCCCGTAACAGTTACATACAGCCAAATAGGATAAGAAAAGCGCGTTAGTTTTTTGTGCTTCACCCGCTGGTCGGTGAGGCCGTAATAGAACGACAATAACACCATTGGGAAAACGATCACTGCTAAAAAGATGTGCGTTAATAAAATAACCAGATAAATCGGCTTGATACCTGAAACAGCTGCTGATTCGGCGACATCCAACATTCCATTATGATCTACATCGCCGTATTTAGTATCGGGAATAAAATAATGCGCTGTCACATAACACACTAAAAATAAAGAGCTCAATAAAAAAGCAGTGAGATTTAATTTACGGTGCAAAGAGATGTTTCGTTTTTTAATTGCGAGTAAAGAAAAAATTAAAAGAACAGAACAAGTTCCATTTAAAAACGCATTCACCATCGGTAATTTGTAAATGAAAGAAGGAATGACTTCCGGCACAGGGAAGATGTGCATTTGTAAGATCGTTACTGCTGCGCAGATTACGACAGTCGTGATCCAGATGACTGCTTTAATTGATTTCTCGTTTCTGGTTTCCAGTGCTAGGTTCATGAAAGTAGTGATTAGTGACTAGAGTTTAGTGGTTAGTGTTTTAGACGGCTAAAAATTTTCCTTTAAATTTTGTGAAAGTTGTTTCTCCGAATGAAAGTTTGGCGTCGCATATAATTTCTAATACATTCATTTTAAAATTGACTTCCAGATTAATAATAGGATTCTGATTTGGAATGATCATTCCCATAAATTTAATATTATCGCCATTTGTCATTTGTAGTTTTTTTCCAATCAGTTCTTCCAATAATTCCTTCACCATTTGTATCTGACAAACACCCGGCACAATGGGCTGATCAGGAAAATGACCTTTGTAAATATCATGCGCCTGATTTATTTCAAGCTTCGCTAAAATCTGATTTTCAGAAACCTTTTGTAATTCCAGTACTTTATAAAATTGGTCTTTTAGCTTAATCATTATTCGTTTATTTTATCCATTTCAATATACAATTTTACTAAACCATATTGTTTTAATTTGATAGTATTGCCATTGTTAGAAGTAACAGTTTTACTTTCTTTTTTACGTTTATTGAAAACTATTTGTTCTTCAATTGGAGGATCCAAACGATCAAAAAGAAACATGCTCTTTTTACCACTTTTCAAATATACGATATTATAAAATTCATGGCGATTTCCAATGTATTCAGGATTTTTATTAACCCATTTTACCATGAATATTGTCTCAAAGCTTTTTGCTAATGTATTAATTAGTTTTGGCTTATTTAGTGCTTCGAAAACAAAAATCGGCTTCATGTTGTCACCTTTCCATTCAAAATCGAACATGCGCATACCTAATTCGGTAACGAAAACGAGATGTTTTGTCTCAGGATCAGTTTCTTTTAGTACAATTAACCCTGTGAAATGCTTATTTAAAACGTCGATAGACGCTTTGTACTTAATTGCTTTTTGGGGATGAATAAACGGACTTATTAATACGGTGCTATCATGTATCCCTTTTTGTTTTGAGTATGAACTATTTTTTTGGGATGAAGACAGTCTATGATAAGCGCAGCGAGAAAGTAATAAACTACTTAACAGTAAAAATATTATCCTGTAATGGCGCATTCTGTGTTTTTAAACTGAAGTCCAATGTGGTGTAATCATCATTTGGCTCAATCATCTCTAATTTATGTACCGAAGTTACACTTTTATCGAAATACATGTTGATTTTTTTGAGGCTTTCTTTCATGTTCTTCTGCAGAGGGATGAGCTCCAGTTTATAATACTTTTCATTCTCAAAATAGGCTACTTTGAATTTCCCTGACTTAAAGATGTTTCCTTGCACACAACTCATCATCACATCATTAATTTCCTTAAATACCTTATTGCTGTTCATGTCGTATTTCTGGGTTTTCTTCTCGTCTTTAATCCAGATCTTTTCTTTATTGATAACGATAAGGTATTTGTAAGGCGTGCTGTATTCCCAGCGTAACATGTTTTCTTTCTTGAATTTGAAATTGCCCTTGCTAATTATTTTTTCCGACAACATACTCAGGTTTTTTTCCTGCGTGAAATCACTTTCTATTGAATTCACCGTTTTACTCATGCTTTCTATTTTTTGTTTCAAAGCAGCAGTATCTTTTACTGCTTTAAAATTCTGAGCAATTATGTTTTGTGAAATAAATATTAAAAAAACTAATTTCTTCATGCAATAGTTACAAATTCAAATTTCTTTTCTTTTAAAGCGGGAATTAATTTATCGAGCAATTCCGGCATGTAATCTAATCTGTCGTGTAACAAAATTATGGAACCATTTTTGCTTTGTTGCAATACCCGTGCCAAAATCTTGTTAATGTCGGAGGTAGAAGTATCATAAGAACGCATATTCCAGCCCACCGACTTTAAATTAAGTTCTTTTAACACATAAGCAAAGTTCGGTGTGGTTACACCATAAGGCGGACGGAATAATTTTACTTCTGTCCCTGTACAATTCTTTATTTCAGAAAGACTCTTTTCAATATCTTCCTGTAGTTTTTTCTTTCCCCACATATCAATCCAAAAGTGATGGGAATAACTATGCGAACCAATAGCGTGCCCTTCAGCAGCAATGCGCTTTAAAACAGATTCATTCCCGGAAATATTTTTTCCAATCACAAAAAAAGTGACTTTTACATTATGTTTTTTAAGTGCGTCCAGAACTTTTGAAGTTTCAGGCTCACTTGGACCATCATCAAAAGTCAATGCAATTTTGTTTTGAGTTTTATCCAAATGATTTAAGGAGCTGAGATGAAAATTTAGCCCGATGAAATAAGCGCCAAGGAATTCGGCTGTCAGATACAGAAATAAAATAATGAATTGCAACCAATAGAAAACGGGGGTTCCGAGTTTGCAAAAAATAAATACCAAGCCTATGCCAATAGCGAAGAAAGCCGTTACCAACCTATGGTTTAACATTTAGTAAGGAGTGTAAATGAATAATTAATGCCTAAGTAGCCGTTAATAATCAGTACAGAATTAATATTTGCTTTAGAGAACGTATTTATTTTAACCGCATCCGGGATTTTCTGTTTCTCAATAATTTTATTCGCCATCCAGGTTGCAAATGCACCAGCGGTATGGTAATCACCACACAAATGTTTAAAATGTCCGGTTGCTGAAGAGCTGGAAACAAGCGGAAGAATTTCCAGCATATATTTATCAAAGTTTTTGTCGCCGGAAAAACCAAACAATACTAAATCAATACCCTCTAAAGTTTTATTGTGTTGTGATAAAAACGAATTTAACTTTTCCATCAACTGTTGCAAACTTTCCGGCTTATAAGAAAATCCAACACCTTCAATGGCCGCAACTGCATTTTTCTTTTCATCAGATAAAACAAAAAATGCAGAGCCTTCGCCAAATTGTATACCTGAAGTTTTTCCTTCGTAATGCTTATGTGAATTATCAGCGTTCAATTTCTTTGCCTTGCGGTATAAATCCACATAAATCGGGGTGTGTTCATCAATGCCGCCAATTAAAATATTTTTCTTCCCTTCTTCAATACTCATTAAAGCATCCATCACGCAAGTATCAAACGAAAACCCCCGGTGCACATAAGTATAATTGTATTCTTTACATTGCATAATCAAAGCGACCTGCGAACCAACGGTATTGTGAGTGGATTGAATAAAAGAAGTCGGTGTTAAAAATTGTTCGTCGTTATTGATGATAGCCAGCAAAAACTTTTCGCTGTCTTCAAAACAACCTAAACCGGTTCCTGAAATAATAGCGTCTACATTTTCAACACCCGATTCAGCAACTGCCATTCTCGCAGCTGAAGCGCCCATTTTGATAGCGCGACCCATACGGCGGAGCATGTTCGGATTAATATGTTCTTTGTAAGACGGTTCAACAGCATTCAAATGATCGACCTGAGCACCATTCACGGTTTCGAAAAAGTAATTCGGATCCGTAGTGTTTTGCGGAGAAATGCAGCCTGAACCAATAATATATGCTTTCTTTGCCACTATACTTTCGCTAAAATTAAAGATGAACAATTCCCGCCGAAACCAAATGAATTCGATAATACATTATTGATTTGGGCATCCGTCACTTTTGTTACCGGCACTAAACCAAATTCACTAATCGGAGTTGTAAAATTTAAATTCGGGAATATTTTATTGTTTTGTAACGACAAAACAGAAATCACAGCTTCAACTCCCGCCGCTGCCGCTAATGTATGACCCGTATAAGCTTTTGTAGAACTGAATTTAGGAATAGAGTTTCCAAAAACATTCACAGTCGCTTTACTTTCCGATTGATCGTTATTCGGCGTTCCTGTTCCGTGCATGTTGATGTAATCAATTTGTGCAGGAGAAAGCCCGCTCATTTGCAATGCTTGTTTAATTGCAGTGGTCGCCCCTACTCCATCCGGCGAAGAAGCTGTTTGATGATACGCATCATTTGAATTCGCGTAACCCATTACTTTGGCTAAAGCTTTTCCGTTGCTTTTTTTCAGAGCAGCTTCGCTTTCGATAACAAGGAAGGCGCCTGCTTCGCCTAAATTTAATCCTTTTCTGTTCTCATCAAATGGTTTGCACCATTCTTTATCCAATATCATTAAAGTATTAAATCCATTAAAAGTAAATTTTGATAATGAATCCACGCCGCCAACAATAACGCGATCCAGCATGCCGTGTTTAATCATCCTGCAACCTAACATCACTGCATTTGCTGCCGATGAACAAGCTGTAGAAATTGTGGTGACAAAATCTTTCACGCCTAAATAATCTGCAATCTCTTCCGTGCTTTCGCCGCAATCGTGAGCATCTAATACTTCTAAGTGTTTTCCTGCACTCACCATTTCGCCGTAAAACAATTCGGTTTTACACATTCCGGCGACAGTGGTTGAAGAAATTAATCCTGTACGCAATCCGTC
>JAHEYE010000192.1 GCA_023251695.1 Sphingobacteriaceae bacterium
TCAAATAAATGATGTGAAGTATAAAAAATAGTTGTCCCTTCTTCCTTATTTATTCTTTTCAGAAGTTCAATAATAGCCGTTTTGGATTGCGCGTCAACACCAACTGTCGGCTCATCAAGTATCAATAATTTAGGATGATGCAAAAGTCCGGCAATCAAATTTACCCGCCGTTTCATTCCTCCCGAAAAAGTTTGCAATTGCTGGTTCGCATTTTCTTCCAATCCTAAAATTTCCAGATTAACGGAAATCCTTTTTTTCAATGTTGTTGTTTCAATTCCATACATATGACCCAGAAACATCAGATTTTCGTAAGCGGTTAACTTGGAATACAAAGCTATCTCCTGAGGAACAACACCAATCAATTGTTTGGTTTCGTTTTTATGTTTGGAAATATTCAATCCATTAATAATTATGTCGCCGTTATCCCGTTTTAATAGACTGCATAACATCGATATTAATGTAGTTTTACCGGCACCATTTGGTCCTAATAAACCAAAAATACTTTGCTGTGGTATACTAAGTGATAAATTATCGATGGCAGAACGTGTGGCATTTTTATATTTTCTGCTTACGTTTCTTATTTCTACCATTGGTGAACTCATTTCTATTCCTGAATAAAAATTTTCATTTCACAGTCGGAAATGGGTATGCCGTTGCATTCAGAATGAATAACAACCAGTGTTACATTCATCACAAAAGCTTTTAATTTTACTGTGGTGATTACTTCTGACCCGACTTTCGGCAGCGAATGAATAACCAGATCTTTTATGTTTGCAATGAAGCCTACTTTCGGAGGCACATTCTTTAAACTACTCGAATAACCGGCACCTGCAGCGCAACTTTGTGCCATGTGCTCTACTATTCCAGCTTCGGTTAATTGGCCATCACTTACAAAAAAATGGCCATTCTCAATGGTAAATCCGGTTTTAGTTGACTCGTCGCTGCATTCGTAGATTTTATGCACCAAACAGATTGGATCGCGTTGAGGAATATAATTGAAGATATTTTCTTTTGTTACTAATGCCATATTTAATTTTGTTTTAATTCGTTTTGTTGATAGTACTGAATTTGCTTTTTCATTTTTCCGTAAGCAATAAGCGGGGCTAAACGGGAAACAATAGTAATTATGGGAGACAAAATTAATATTGCGGTGGGTAACACGATTCCAAATGTTTTTACCCTGCCCTTTCGTTCTTCCGATTTAGCTGTCCCTTTTTTAGAAACATAATTCGCGTAAAGTGGAAACAAGGCCCTGCCCCTACCTTCCATCAATAGTAAATTTGGTTTTACAGTAACGAAATCATTCGCCACAATTAGTTCCTGAAGCTTATCAAAATTATTTTGATTTAATGCTGTTTCAATTAATTTTCCTAATCGGGGTGCAGCATCCAGATCACTGTCTGCAACACCGTAACGCGGGAACATTCCCATATAATTCTGTTTAATCCCTTTTAATTCAAAAGCTAATACAGTCACTAAACTTGTGAGATTTGAGGAGCGATCGGCGAAAACAATATTCCCTGCCAATTTTGCTTTCAGATCCATCAAGCGTTCTTTCATTTTTTCCTGTGCTCCCAGCCACATATTACGACAATTAATGATAGTAATAACAGGTTTTCCATTTAACAATTTAGCGGCTGCTGTGCTTAATAAAAAAGAATTTATGGGGCGGCAAATACTGAGGAACCACGGCTGATATCCGATAATTACCAAATCAAAATTTGTATCGGAATCAACAGTTAAAGGCTCTAATTCGAATGGGATGCCATGTACGTTTTCGGGGAAAACATCAAAGAATTCAGAATATTTCCACGGGTAAGGTAAAGCTGATTTCGGTTTTATTAATTCGTAATGGATAGAATACTCCGGGTTATTTTCCAATGGTTTTAACACAGAATCAACAGCCTTTTTGGCCTGCCCCGTTTGGGTATAATATATGACCAGAATTTTTTTCAAGTGAAGCACAAATTTAGCTTATATTTGTCACATTAATGATGTCTTTGGCACTTATCAGAACAGCATGAGTACAGAAAACACAAAAATTGAATCAGGTAAAGCTCCCGAGCCTGTTGGTTTATATCCTCACGCACGCCGCGTTGGCAATTTTTTATTTCTTAGCGGTGTTGGTCCGCGCGAAAGGGGTGCCAAAAAAATTCCCGGTGTTGAGCTTGATGCAAATGGGAATATTATTAGTTACGACATAGAAGCACAATGCCACAGTGTTTTCAGAAATATAAAATACATTCTGGAAGATGCCGGTAGCAGTTGGGATAAGATTGTTGATGTTACTGTTTTTTTAACCAACATGAAAGATGATTTTCCGAAATACAATAAGATATGGGCCGACTATTTTAAAGAAAATCCTCCCTGCCGTACAACCATTGAAATAAATAAATTACCAACCCCTATCGCCATCGAATTAAAGGTGATGGCAACCATAGATTAAAACCAATTTATTATGAAAAATCTAATTTTATCGCTCTTGTTTCTTAGCACAACAATTTGTGTTTCACAGAATGCAAAACCTGATCTTGCGAATTTAACTACAACTGAAGAAGTAAGTTTGCACCTGAAAGGATTAACGGTTGAGAAAACCATAACCCAGGAAGAATTAATCCCATTAAAACAAGTTGAATTAAAAGGTGAGAACGCTGCAAAATATAAATTGGTTTATTATCATTTTAAAACCACTTACCTACACACGTTTTCACAAAACGATGAGTTTTTTGATAATAATTTTACCGAAGCTCAGACCCGTTTTTTTACCGACCTCGAAAAAAACTGTAAACTCACTTTTGATAATGTTGTGGTTCAGAATACCGAAACCGGCAAACAATTTAAAATTGCCACACTTTCTGTAGTCGTAAAAGTTGAACTGCAGATTAAAAAATAAGCCTTCTTTATCTTAAACAACGCTTTCCAGTTAGCAAAAGACCTCCTTTTGGTCACGAATTATTTTTTGCCGTTTATTAATGATTTTTAGTAAATTCGCTCTCCTTTTTTAAGGCTAAATGAACAAATATCCCGAATACAAACAATTAAGTCTTCCGCAAATAAGTGCGGATATGCTTCGTTTTTGGGAAGAGAACAAGACTTTTGAAAAATCCATCAGCTCTCGCGAAGGAAAAACACCTTGGGTATTTTACGAAGGGCCGCCAAGCGCCAACGGCATGCCCGGTATCCATCACGTTATGGCGCGCGCTATAAAAGATATTTTTTGCCGCTTTAAAACATTACAGGGTTATCAGGTAAAACGTAAAGCCGGATGGGATACACATGGTTTACCAATTGAATTAGCTGTTGAAAAAGGATTAGGCATTACCAAAGAAGATATTGGAAATAAAAATTCTCCAAAATATCTTTCGGTTGAAGATTACAACAAAGCCTGCCGTAAGGAGGTAATGAAATATACCGATAAGTGGGAAGAAGTAACTAAAAAAATGGGTTACTGGGTGGATATGACAGATCCATACATCACTTACGACAATAAATACATTGAGAGTGTTTGGTGGCTATTAAATAATTTGTACAAAAAAGAAATGTTGTACAAAGGATTTACCATTCAACCTTATTCTCCTGCTGCAGGAACAGGATTATCATCGCATGAATTAAATCAACCCGGTTGTTACAGAGATGTGAAGGACAGAACGGCAACTGTTCAGTTCAGGGTTCGGAGTTCGGAGTTCGGAAAAAATAACTTTTTAAAAGATTTAGCAGCTACAACTGAACTTTATTTTCTTGCTTGGACAACTACTCCATGGACATTACCTTCAAATACAGCCCTTGCAGTAGGAAAAGATATTGATTATGTTTTTGTTGATTCCTTTAATCCATTGAGCGGTAAACCCCAAGTTGTTATTCTTGCCAAAGATTTGTTGAATAAATATTTTTCTGAAAAACATACGGATCTGAAATTTGAAGATTACAAACCAGGCGACAAGAATATTCCGTTTAAAATCAGCGCACATTGTAAAGGAACGGACTTAGCCGGCATCCATTACGACCAACTATTACCATTCGCCGAACCGGAAGGAAATGCATTTAAAGTTGTTGTTGGGGATTTTGTAACCACAACCGATGGGACAGGTATCGTTCACATTGCTCCAAGTTTTGGTTCAGATGACTTTCAGGTAGCAAGAAAAAACAATATTGGTTCTTTAACTTTGGTTGACCGTCGCGGTAAATTTTTACCTGAGGTTCAGGATGGTGTTTTTCTTTACGGAGAAGAATTTGTAAAAGAAGCTTACCTCAGCGATGAAGAAAAGAAAACCGAATTCGAGAAACAGAAAAAAATATTAGAAGCCGCAGGAAAAATAAAAGATTTAAAAGTTTATTTGAGTGTTGACGAGCGCATCGTTCTGAAATTGCAGGAAGAAGGCAAGTTATTTAAAAAAGAAACTTACGAGCACAGTTATCCGCATTGCTGGAGAACTGATAAACCTGTGTTGTATTATCCTTTAGATTCATGGTTCATTAAATCAACCGCAGCTAAAGACAGAATGATTGAACTGAACAAAACCATTAACTGGAAACCTGAATCAACAGGAACCGGTCGTTTCGGAAATTGGTTAGAGAATTTAAATGACTGGAATTTATCGCGTTCCCGTTTCTGGGGAATTCCAATTCCTATCTGGACTAGCGAAGATCGCTCAGAACAAATTTGCATTGGTTCGGTAGAAGAATTACAAAAGGAAGTTGCGAATGCCGTTTCAAAAGGCGTACAAAAAGAAAATCCATTAAAGGATTTTAAAGCCGGAAATAATTCCGAAGCGAATTACAACACTTTCGACCTTCATAAACCCTACGCCGACAATATTGTTTTAGAAAAGAACGGCAAAAAATTATTCCGCGAACCGGATTTGATTGATGTTTGGTTTGATTCAGGCGCCATGCCCTATGCCCAACTACATTATCCATTTGAAAATAAAGAATTGATTGATAATAAAAAATATTATCCGGCAGACTTCATTGCCGAAGGCGTTGATCAAACCCGGGGATGGTTTTTTACATTACACGCCATAGCGGCTATGAATTTTAATTCGGTTGCTTATAAGAATGTGGTAAGTAACGGATTGGTGCTTGATAAGAACGGAAATAAGATGAGCAAGCGCTTAGGTAACGCCGTCGACCCGTTTACAACAATAGAAAAATACGGTGCCGACGCTACCCGCTGGTACATGATTGCAAATGCCGCCCCATGGGATAATTTGAAATTTGATATCGAAGGCATCAGTGAGGTTCAACGCAAATTATTCGGAACGCTTTACAATACTTATGGTTTTTATGCTTTGTACGCTAACGTCGACAATTTCTTAATCGACGAAAAAAATATTGTACCTGTAAAAGACAGACAGGAATTAGACCGCTGGATCTTATCCAGACTTCATAGTTTAATAAAAGATACTACGGCCTTATACGAAGATTTTGAACCGCACCGTGCCGCCCGTTTAATAGAAGAGTTTGTTGACGAACACCTCAGCAACTGGTATGTGCGTTTAAGTCGCCGCCGTTTCTGGAAAGGCGAAATGAGTACTGATAAAAAAGCAGCTTATGAAACGTTGAACGAATGTTTATTTGTGGTTGCGCAGCTTATGAGTCCAATTGCTCCTTTCTTTGGCGAATGGATGTATCAGAATTTAACTTCCCCGATAAGGGAAAAAGCAATTGCGGGTAAAACGCCTTTGCAGTTCGAGTCGGTACACTTAACCGGATTAGTAAAAGCCGAAGCAAATATCATTGATATAGAATTAGAGAGCCGCATGGAATTAGCTCAGAAAATTTCATCCATGATATTATCCATCCGTAAAAAAGAAAATTTACGGGTTCGTCAGCCCTTACAAAAAATTCAGATTCCTGTTTTAGATAAAGAAACTCAGATTAAGATTGAAGCCGTTAAAGATTTGATCTTAGCCGAAGTAAACGTGAAAGAAATTGAATTCGTTGACGAAAGTAAAACACAGATAATAAAAAATCTAAAGCTCAATTTTAAAACACTTGGGAAAAAGTGTGGCGCTAACATGAAGTCAGTACAGGCTTATGCAGGCGAGAATGGAAATAAAATAATCCATGATATTGAAAGCGGCGGAAAACACGTTGTGCATGTGAATGGCGATGAAGTTGTTTTGGAAACTGAAGACGTAGAAATCATTCCGGTTGACATTCCCGGATGGAAAGTAGCGAATAACGGCCCTTTAACTGTTGCTCTGGATATCACCATTACTGATGTTTTGAAACAAGAAGGTTTAGCGCGTGAAATCGTGAACCGCATACAAAACATGCGTAAAGACAAGGGGTTAGACGTAACCGACCGTATTTTAGTGAAAATTCAGGAAAATGAAGTGTTGAATACGGCTATAAATAATAATTTAAATTATATTTGTTCTGAAACTCTCACAGGGGATTTGCAATTAGTTCGTAATTTGAACAATACAACTGCAACCGCTGTTGAAGTGGATGAAACGATATCTACACTGATATCGATTGAAAAGTTAAACTGAGAAAGATGGCAAAGAAAGCAACCAAAAAAGCGAAACCTGCAAAGAAAGCAGCGAAAAAAGCAGTAAAGAAAACAAGCAAGCCTTCAAAAAAGGCAAAACCTGTAGCTAAAAAAACGAAGCCCGTAAAAAAAGTAAAACCTGCTGCTAAAAAAGCAAAGCCCGCAAAAAAAGCAAAGGCAATTAAAAAGGCTGTAAAGCCTGCAAAGAAATCTTCTTTGGTAAAAGCTAAAAAATCGGTTAAGGAATTAACCGGTAAAAAGGGAAAGCCAATTGACGCTATTAAAAAA
>JAHEYE010000193.1 GCA_023251695.1 Sphingobacteriaceae bacterium
AGCTTTAGAAAGTGCTGAAAAAGCAAAACAGGAAATGAAAGAACTTGTTGCCGGTAATGAAAAAATATTGGAACAAGCCCGCGCAGAAAGAGATGCAATGCTTAAAGAAGCAAGAGAAACAAAAGATTCAATTGTTAACGAAGCAAAAGCAAAATCAAAAACAGAAGCCGATCGTATCTTAGCTTCAGCAAGAGAACAAATCACCAACGAGAAAAACGCAGCTATTACCGAATTAAAAAACCAGGTTGCCACTTTATCAATCGAAATTGCAGAGAAAATTTTGAAATCAGAATTGTCTTCCGATGATAAACAAAAAGCGTTGGTAAGCAATTTAATGAAAGACGTTAACCTGAATTAAAATGATCGTTCCCTCAAGATACGCCAAAGCATTGATTGACCTTGCAGTTGAAACTAAGCAGCTGGAAGAAGTCGCTAATGATATGCGCTTAATTAAACAAGTATGTAGGGAGAACCGTGAGTTTGTGATACTGTTGGAAAGCCCCGTTGTTAAAACCGATAAGAAGATGGCAATTTTCAAATCGATTTTTGGTGGAAAGATATCTGTTACAACTTCTACCTTTTTAGATTTAATTGCACGCAAACGCCGCGAAGGCTATATCGATGATATCGCTTACGCTTTTGATGAGCAATATAAATTATATAAAAACATTACCACCGCAGTAGTTACAACTGCTGTGCCTTTGGATTCGGCCACAAAAAATAAAATTATTGAAATGGTGAAGAAGAATGCAAAAGGGGAAGTGCAATTAATTGAAAAAGTGGATAAAGGTCTTATCGGGGGTTTTGTTTTAACTGTAAATGATAGACAAATTGATGCAAGCATAAAACGTAAATTGAATGATTTGAGAAAAAATTTCTCAACCAATCTTTACGTTCCGGATTTAAACTAGTAATGAAGTAGTGCAAAAACTACATCAGACAGCGAAAAGAATTTTAAAAACAGGCATTAAAAAATAAAAGAAATGGCAGAAGTAAAACCAGCAGAAGTATCTGCAATCTTAAGACAACAACTATCAGGTTTCAAAAGTGAAACTGATTTGGAAGAAGTAGGAACTGTATTGCAGATTGGTGATGGAATCGCCCGTGTTTACGGTTTATCTAAAGTGCAATCAGGTGAGTTGATTGAGTTCGAAACCGGTTTACAGGGAATTGTATTAAATCTTGAGGAAGACAATATTGGTGCCGTATTATTAGGGCCTAGCGATACTATTAAAGAAGGTTCAACCTGCAAGCGTACCGGTCGTATCGCATCATTAAATGTTGGTGAAGGCATGTTAGGCCGTGTGGTTGATACATTAGGAACTCCTATCGACGGCAAAGGCCCGATTACAGGAAAAACATATGAAATGCCACTTGAGCGTAAAGCTCCCGGTGTAATTTACCGTCAACCGGTAACCGAACCTTTACAAACAGGTATTAAAGCGATTGATGCAATGATTCCGATTGGCCGCGGTCAGCGTGAATTAGTAATTGGTGATCGTCAGACTGGAAAGACTGCGGTTTGTATCGATACAATCATTAATCAAAAGGAATTTTACGATGCGGGTAAACCGGTATACTGTATTTACGTAGCAATTGGACAAAAAGGTTCAACTGTAGCAAACATATTACAAACTTTAACTGAAGCCGGTGCAATGGCTTATACAGTTATTGTTGCAGCTAACGCTTCTGATCCGGCTCCAATGCAATTCTACGCTCCATTTGCGGGTGCTGCAATTGGTGAATTTTTCCGTGATACCGGTCGTCCTGCATTAATTGTATTTGACGATTTATCAAAACAAGCAGTAGCTTACCGTGAAGTATCTTTATTATTACGCCGCCCTCCTGGACGTGAAGCTTATCCCGGCGACGTATTTTATCTTCACTCCAGGTTATTAGAGCGCGCTGCAAAAATTAATGCTTCTGATGCAATCGCCCAAAGCATGAACGATTTGCCGGAGTCAATAAGGTCTTTAGTAAAGGGTGGTGGTTCATTAACCGCATTACCGATTATCGAAACACAAGCCGGTGACGTTTCTGCTTATATCCCAACCAATGTAATTTCTATTACGGATGGTCAGATATTCTTAGAGGGTAACTTATTTAACGCCGGTGTTCGTCCTGCAATTAACGTAGGTATCTCGGTATCCCGTGTAGGTGGTAATGCCCAGATCAAATCAATGAAAAAAGTTGCCGGCACTTTAAAATTAGATCAGGCTCAATACCGCGAGTTAGAAGCTTTCTCGAAATTTGGTTCCGACTTAGATGCGGCTACAAAATCAGTATTAGATAAAGGTTCACGTAACGTGGAAATCCTTAAACAAGGGCAGTTCTCTCCATTACGGGTGGAACAACAAATTGCCATTATTTATTTAGGAACTAAAAATTTATTACGTAATGTTCCGGTAAATAAAGTGCGTGAATTCGAAAAAGAATTTTTAGATGTATTGGAGCGCAAGCATAAAACAACTTTAGATGAATTAAAAGCAGGGCAGTATACCGATGCTATCACCGGTGTTTTGGAAGCTACAGCGCAAGATTTAGCAGGAAAATATAAATAAATTAAGAATGCAGAATTAAGAATGCAGAATTGTTTTTGTTGTGAAAAAAGACAATATTATTGTAACTAAAACGCTTAATTTTGCCAGTAAAAATAAATAATTCGGAATGCAAAATTCTTAATTCTGCATTCTTAATTCATAATTAATAAAATGCCTAATTTAAAAGAAGTAAGGAATAGAATTACATCAGTTGGTTCAACCATGCAGATTACAAGCGCCATGAAAATGGTGAGTGCTGCAAAATTGAAGCGGGCACAAGATGCTATTACACAAATGCGTCCTTACGCTGAGAAATTGAAAGAGATCATGGCGAATGTGAGTGGCAGCGGTAGTTCCGGAAATTCATATTCACGCGATTTGGGTGGGAAAAATATTTTGATCATCCCCGTTTCCAGTAATCGTGGATTAGCCGGGGCTTTTAATGCAAATATCGTTAAAAGAACATGGAGCCTGATTCGTAATGAATACAAGGGGTATAATGTAACTGTTTTGCCGATTGGTAAAAAAGCAATGGATGCTTTCCGCCGTACTGAATATTTTATTAGCGGACAAGATCTTCCGCATAACCTTAATGAATTATTTGATGGTTTAAGTTTTGCAAAAGCTGCTCCGGCTGCTGAAAAGATAATGGAAGCATTTGCAAACAAACAATTTGATAAGGTAATTATCGTTTACAATCAGTTTAAGAATGCCGCAGTACAATTTGTTCAGGCTGAACAATTATTACCACTCGTTCCTGCTACAGTGGATCCAAATGCAAAAGCAACTACAACAGATTATATTTATGAGCCCGGTAAGGAAGAGATCGTTAAAGATTTAATCCCCCGCTCAATTAAAACACAATTTTATAAAGCATTATTAGATTCAGTAGCTTCCGAACATGGCGCTCGTATGACCGCTATGCACAAAGCAACCGATAATGCCAAAGAGTTGTTGAAGAACTTAAAGATCTCTTATAACAAAGCACGTCAGGCCGCTATCACTAATGATATATTAGAGATTGTGGGTGGTGCAGAAGCATTGAACGGCTAACGTTCAGTATTAAATAGTAATTAATCCCGTAAGATTAATGAATAGGTATCCGGTTTCTCCGGAAAATTCCAATTTCATTTTTCGTGCGGATAAAAATAAAAAAAGCATATGAAACTATCCATGTTCAAATTCAATCTGCCAAAAGATTTGTTGGCGGAATATCCTGCAAGAAACCGTGATGAAAGCCGATTAATGGTTGTTGACCGTGCAACAGGAAAAATCTTACACAAAAAATTTAAGGACATTATTAATTATTTCGACGACGGAGACGTAATGATGTTGAACGATACCAAAGTTTTTCCGGCAAGGATGTATGGTAATAAGGAAAAAACAGGTGCAAAAATCGAAGTATTTTTACTAAGGGAACTCAGCGCAGAAAGCCGTTTGTGGGACGTTTTGGTTGATCCTGCACGTAAAATCCGTATCGGCAACAAATTATATTTTGGTGAGAATGACAGTTTAGTAGCTGAGGTAATTGATAATACAACTTCGCGCGGACGAACTTTACGTTTCTTATACGACGGTTCATATGAGGAATTCAGAAAAGTATTGTACGACCTTGGCGAAACCCCATTGCCAAAATACATTAAACGTAAGGCGGAAGAAAGTGATATCGAGCGATACCAAACCGTGTTTGCGAAAAACGAAGGTGCTGTTGCTGCGCCAACTGCCGGTCTGCATTTTAGCAGGGAATTATTGAAAAAATTAGAAATTAAAGGTGTGAATTTTGCTCCGCTTACACTACATGTTGGTTTAGGAACTTTCAGAACTGTTGAGGTGGAAGATCTGACTAAACATAAAATGGAAAGCGAAGAGGTTCTTATTTCAGCCGACACCTGCAAATTAGTGAACGCAACAAAAGCAAAAAAGAAAAAAGTTTGTGCCGTTGGTACAACTGTAATGCGTGCTGTTGAATCTTCAGTTTCCACAACCGGACAATTAAATCCGTATGTAGGATGGACTAATAAATTTATTTTCCCGCCTTTCGAATTTAATGTAGCAAATTGTATGATTACTAATTTCCATATGCCGGAATCCACTTTATTAATGATGGTAAGTGCTTTTGGTGGTTACGATTTAATTATGAAAGCGTACAAAGAAGCGATTAAGGAAAAATACCGTTTCTATTCGTATGGCGATGCGATGCTGATACTTTAATAGATTCATTAGTATATTTTAAACGCCCTTCGGGGCGTTTTTTATTGGTGTTCTTTCAAAAAAATGGAATTGTTAATAATTCTTATTTAGAAAAATTCTTGAAAGACTTAAGTATCTGAATTTAAGAAGCGGGTAATTTATTTATTATCGCAGCGGCAATACAAATCAATTATTAATAGCCAAAAGTTTTTTATAACTCGTTAATAATTAGTACATTTACTTTGAATGAAAAATGCAAGCCTAATAATTTTTACTTTCTTATTATTATTTTTATCTGCCTGTGAAAAAAAAGCTGATGCTGATTTCAGTACAGATAAGACGGAATATGTTGCCGGAGAAACCGTTAAATTGACAAACACAAGTAAAAGCGGCAGTAGTTTTGTGTGGATAATGCCAAATGGTGAAGATGAAACAACAAAAAATGCAGAATATCAAATTCCATTTAATCAGGGATTCGATGAATTAAGTTTTAATTTAACTGTTAAATCAAAAGGGCGTTGTATCAGAGACTCAAAGACAATTTCTGTTAATGTAATTCCAAGCTCTTGGTGGATATGGACTAACCAATCAATAAGTGTATCTCAGACCTTTGTACCACATTCTGTAACTGCCGGTAGTGATGTAAATAATTACTGGATCTATGCAGCTTATGCAAGACCTTATGTAACATATTATGATTTAGGTATCGGGTTTCCTCCGGGAAGTATGCCGGCCGCAGGCAACTATACATTGCAATCATCAAAAACAGGCTTATTACCTTTTACTGCATTTGTTAATTTATCAGGAGGTGACATTGAGTTGCCTCCAAGTAGTTTTGATTTTGTAACAGGTATTATTCAGGTCGAATATGTTAATGGTAAATTGCATCTATTTTTTACCGATATATATACAAATCCCACAACGTTTAAATTATCTGCCGATATTTATAAACCGTAATGATTTTAAAATTACATTGGCAATTTAAAGAGCTAATTAATTTGTTATTAATACATTTACTTTGAATGAAAAGTGCAAGCCTAATAATTTTTACTTTCTTATTATTATTATCTGCCTGTGAAAAAAAAGCTGATGCTGATTTCAGTACAGATAAGACGGAATATGTTGCCGGAGAAACCGTTAAATTGACAAACACAAGCAAAAGCGGCAGTAGTTTTGTGTGGATAATGCCAAATGGTGAAGATGAAACAACAAAAAATGCAGAATACATTATTCCTTTAAATCAAGGTTTTGATGAGATAAGTTTTAATCTTACAGCAAAATCAAAAGCACATTGCAAACGCGATTCTAAAACTATTTCCGTTAATGTAATTCCAAGTTCTTGGTGGACTATCTCAAGTACTTCGTCTACAATAAGCGCGACTTACATACCATATCAGGTAAACGATGTTAATTATTCGACCTTTTATAGGGTTGACTGTACTTATAAATATGGAATTGGAGCGGGCGGATCAACTTATTATTTAAATGTGTGGTTCCCGCCAGGAGGACTTCCCCCGACAGGAACCTATACCTTACAAACATCTTCTACTTCTTTATCGCCATATACAGCCTTTGTTAACTTAGGAGGAGGAGCAAATGAATTACCGCCCAATACTACAAATTATATTTCAGGTGTTATTCAAGTTGAATACATCAACAGTAAATTACATATTTACTTTACTGATATTACAGACAGTGGAGTAAGTACAAAACTATCGGCAAGCATTTATAAGCCGTAATTCTTTAGCTTATAAAAAATCACTATCTTTATTATATGCTTAACTGCGTAAATAATCGAATACTACCTATCCTTTTTGTATTAGGCACTTTTTTTAGTGCCTGTGAAAAAAAAGCTGATGCCGATTTCAGTACAGATAAGACGGAATATGTAGCCGGAGAAACCGTTAAATTGACAAACACAAGTAAAAGCGGCAGTAGTTTTGTGTGGATAATGCCAAATGGTGAAGATGAAACAACAAAAAATGCAGAATACATTATTCCTTTAAATCAAGGTTTTGATGAGATAAGTTTTAATCTTACAGCAA
>JAHEYE010000194.1 GCA_023251695.1 Sphingobacteriaceae bacterium
GGCATAAACCAGCCAATCACATAACAACTGTACCAGATAATTTTCCCAATCACATAAAACCTGAATTCGTACCATTTTGAAACCAGAATGCCATATTCCTTCATAATTTCTAAAACCTCCTCGCGGTGAAACCATTCGTCATCCTCAATTTGTTTGATAGCTTTTTTTTCTTCTTGTTTTTTTACAGCACGGGCATGCCCAATATAAGCAAAGGCTGCCGCTCTTTCTGCGGAGTACGCCTGTTGCAATAAATCAATAAGTTGAGGGTGGTTTAGTTTCATATTATCCCTTGTTTTGCAATCTACTTAAATTCTTCTCTATTTGTTTATCAGTGGGCAAATGTGCTTTTTGTATTCGCTTAGCGTAATGAATACTATCTAAAATTTCTTTCCGGCTTTCTTCCACCTCATGTTTTTGCTGACTGATAATAACATTGGCCTTTTGTTTTTGACGGTAACTTCTGAAAATAAATAGGGCGAGTACAATTACCAAAGCAAATCCAATAACAAAATAATTTCTTTCCTTTTCTCTTTGTTTTAACTCTTCTTTTGCAATAATGTCTTTTTTATCCTGCTCGTTTTGTAATTCGCGTGCTTGCGTTTCGTATTGATATTGCATTTGTTTTTTAACAGCTGCTTTTTGAGTTTCTTCATTATTAATGCTGTCGCGCATTTTCACCTCAAGTTCATACATTTCAAAAGCTTCTTTGTATTTGTTTTGTTTTTGGAAAATTTGTTTTAGTGTGTTTGCTGAGTTTTTAATATTTTCAGGATAACCTAATTCTTTGGCTGTTTGCATTGCTTTATTTGCAATTGCTTTAGCTTCTAATATATTCCCTTTTTGTAACATTATTAAAGCAATGTTGTTTAAAGGATATGCAGTTCCTTTTTTATTTCCAATCTCTTGATAAATCTTTAAACTCTTGTAATAATAATCCAACGCCAAGGAAATGTTACCTTGATATTGATAAGCAAGGCCAATGTTATTTAAAGTGGTAGCAGTTCCACTTTTATCCCCGACCTCTTCTCTTATTTTTAAACTTTTGTAAAAATACGTTAATGCTTTAGAGTAATCTGCTTCTTTCCAATAAACTAATCCTATGTTGTTTAAACATAATGAGATTCCCCTTTTCTCCCTAAGCTCTTCCCTGATCTTTAAACTCTTATGGTAATAATTCAACGTTTTAGGGAAGTCGCTCTGAGCATAATAAATAGTACCGATGCTGTTTAAAGAAAATGCCATTCCGTTTTTATCCCCAATTGCTTCTCTTATCTTTAAAGCCTGATGTAAATAATCTAGTGCTTTGGGTATGTCGCCTTGGTCCTGAAAAATGGCTCCAAGATTGTTTAACGACTGTGCTATTCCGTTTTTCTCGCCAATTTCTTCTCTCATCTTTAAACTTTTGCGATAATATTCTACAGCTTCAAATGTGTTACCTTGTTGTTTATGAATAGCCCCAATGTTGTTTAGCGACTGTGCTATCCCACTTTTATTTCCTATTTCTTCTTGTATTTTTAAACTCTTATGAAAATATTCGAGCGCTTTTGTTATATCACTTTTTTCATTGGCTAAAAATCCTATATTATTGAATGCTGAAGCAATATGTTTTAGATAAACTTTTTTAAATGCATTGTTACCGGAAAGATTATTTTCAGCTAACGATCTTAGTTGCTCATTAAAAGCCGGCCACTCTTCATCACTGGAAGTTTCTGCCAGGATTGATAGAATATTACATCGCGTTGTATCATGCTTTGCATTTTTAAGAGCAAGTTTAAGGGAATCAAAATTCTGTCCAAACATAAAGCAAGGGAGAAGAAATAATATGAAGACTATTTTTCTCATCCCTTATTTTGTAAGCGGTTAATGTTTTTTTGAATATAGTTGTTAGTGGGTAAATGCGCTTTCTGTATTCGTTTAGCGTAATGAATACTGTCTAAAATTTCTTTCCGGCTTTCTTCCACCTCATGTTTTTGCTGACTGATAATAACATTAGCCTTTTGTTTTTGACGGTAACTTCTGAAAATAAATAAAGCAAGTACAATTACCAGACCAAACCCGATGCTGAAATAATTTCTTTGATTTTCCTTTTGGTTCAATTCCTGTTTTGTAATAAGATCTTTTTTATCCTGCTCATCCTTTAATTCTGCAGCTTGTGTTTCATAATGATACTGAAGTTGTTTTCTAATGGACGCTTTACGTGTTGCTTCATTATTAATACTATCACGCATTTGTACTTCGATAGCATACATTTTAAAGGCTTCGTTGTATTTGTTTTGTTTTTTGTAAATGCTCTTGAGTGTAGAGGCCGCATCTTTTATATTCATAGGATAACCAAGTTCAGTGGCCATTTCCATACTTGGGATCGCATAGGTCAAAGATTCTGATAATTTACCTTGTTTAAATAAGATGGCTGCAATATTATTCAAAGCAATCGCCATTCCTCTTTTATCATTTAATTCCCGGTATATCTTTAAACTTTTACGGATGTATGTTAAAGCTTCGGTTGTATCGCCCTGGTAAAAATACACTCCTCCCAGGTTTATCAGAGTAATTGCGGCCGCATCTTTATCATTGATCTCCTCTGCTACACTTAAACTTTTATGATAGTATTTCAAAGCGTTGCCGGGATCTCCCTGATTATCATAACTAAGACCTATATTGTTTAACGAGGTAGAAATTCCATTTTTGTCCTTAATTTCCTGCATGATCTTTAATCCCTTCAGGAAAAATTCTAAAGCCTTGGCGTAGTCGCCCTGATCTTGATAAACAAGCCCGATATTGTTTAAAGAGTTAGCGATCCCTCGGTTATCATTTGTTTTTTCCAAAAAAGACAGACTCCGGTGATAAAAATCCAAAGCGGCCGGAATGTTACCTTGTTCATCATAAACAAAAGCGATGTTATTCAGTGCAGTTGCAATTCCGCCCGGGTCGTCAATTTCTTCCTGGATCTTCAGACTTTTTTTATAATAGTCTAAAGCTTTATTAATATCGCCTATATCATTTGAAAGAACGCCCATATTGTTAAGTGCGCCCGCATAGTAGTTCAAATAAAATTTCTGTAAGGATCCCGTTGGCGCGGTGAAGGCGTTCTTCTTTGCCAGTTCCATTAATTGCTCATTGTAAACAGGCCATACCTTATCGTCACTTTCGGCTTCAATTAATTCATATAATATATTGCAACGGGTGGTATCGTGTCTTGCGTTCTTAAGCGCAAGTTTTAATGAATCGGTGTTTTGTGCTGACAAAAACCCGGTAAAGAGTAATAATATTGATAATAGCTTTTTCAACTCTATCTCAAATGTAAATCAAACTTCATTCTGAAACAAACTCAGTAAATTGCCACCGTAATGTTCAGGTAATCCCTCTGTTTTTACGAGTTGTTGCCGGCCAATATAATTAAACCCGCAGTTTATGTAATAATCCCTTATAGTTTCATTATTGCCCCAGGTATCCAAGCGTAGATATTTTTTATTTAATTCCTTCGCATGATTTAGCGCCCAGTTCTTTATTACAATCATCATCCGTTTTCCTTTAAATTCAGGATTTACTGCAATGCGGTGTAAATAAACGGATGGATCTTTATCCATTTCTCCCCAAATAACCGGGTCGTTATACATAACCGAAAATACACAGGTAATTTTACCATTTTCAAGTATTTTCCAATGACGTTTTTCTTTTATTTCGCACTCAATTAAACTGTGGCTAAATATCGGCCATAATTCGAAGCCCTTCTTTTTTTGATAGCTAACGGCCTCGTCGAATAAGCGAAAGATGGTTTTAATATCCTGTATTGAGCTATTACTGATGTGCATAAAACGGCAATGCAATTTACAAAAAAGAAGGCGTAATTTAAGTTGGGAGTACAGTAAATTGAGATTATATTTGTTTAAACACCATGGCAGAAGCGTTTAAATATTTGTGGAGAATTTTTCTTTTAACTATTTCATTTTATTCAATTCATTCTTTTTCACAAAACACCGATTCACTAAAGCTTGCGCTTAAGAAGACGAAACACGATACGGTGAAGTGTAAAATTCTTGTACAATTACTGGAGTTGGTAGATGAGGAAGAAATGCCTGCCCTCACCGATAATCTGAAAAAACTGGCAGAAACCAACCTAGGCTCTATTAACGAAAAACACCTGCTTTACCGCTTTTATTCAAAGCAAATAGCCACCGCTTTAGCCTACTATGGTTATATACATGATCAGAATGGTGAATTTAAAGAGGCGATCTCCTGCTATCAAAAAAGCATGGAGCTGGCTTTAAAAATAAATGATAAGCCCTCCGTCGCTAATGCGTATAATGGAATTGGAACAATCTATTATAAGCAGGGCGACGCGTTTATGGCGCTTAGCGAGTATAAAAAAAGTTTGACACTAAGAGAGGAATGCAATGATCAGGCGGGTATTGGCCGTTCGCTGGTGGATCTTGGGAGTGCTTATGAAAGTGTCGGTGACATTCCCAACGCATTACTTAATTATGAAAGAGGATTAAGGATCAGGGAAAAGATAGGCGATAAAAAAGGAATGGCGTCATGCTTTAATAACCTTGGTTATGTTTACAGTGGGCAGGGAGAAATAAGTAAAGCCATAGAGTATTACAAAAAAAGCCTGGCCATACTCGTAGAAACAGGAGATAAGTATGGAGAAGCTCAGTCGCTCCTTAACATGGCAGTGGTGTTACGAAGCCCGGGTGATAAAAATAATTCGCTTGAGCATTTACAGAAAAGTTACAATATCTTTGAGTTGATTGGCAATACTTATGGCATGGCTTATGCGTTAAATAACATTGGTACTGTATATACCGACAGAAAAGACACCAGGAATGCGCTGAAATATTACCAGAAAGCTCAGAAGCTCAGGGAAGAGATAGGCGACAAGAATGGAACTGCTAATTCGCTTGTGAATATTTCGAGTATCTATTTTAACGATGGGGAAGTTGGTAAAGCACTCGCAAGTGCTCTTAGAGCTTTGGAGATTGGTAGGGAAATTGGATTGCCCGAGACCATAAGGAATTCTTCCAGGATGCTGTTTAGAATATACAGGGAAAAATCAAATTACATGGAATCGCTCAGGTATTATGAGCTGCATATTTTAATGCGGGACAGTTTGCAGAATGTAAATAATAAAAAAGCGGCTATAAAAAACCAGCTCAAATACGATTATGAAAGACAAGCCTTTCAGGATAGTGTAAAAAATTCCGAAAAAATTTTGCAGCAGAATATAATCCACGAAGAAGCTATTAAAAAACAAAGATTATTAACTTACGGCGGAGGAATAGGATTTGGATTAATGATTATTATTGCTGCGATCTCATTCAGGGCGTACCGCAATAAGCAAAAGGCAAATCTGGTGATTAATGAGCAGAAGCAGTTAGTTGAAAAACAAAAACATCTTATGGAAGAAAAACAAAAAGAAATATTGGATTCTATCTACTATGCAAGAAGAATCCAAAGAGCCCTGATCCCAAGCGATAAATTCGTACATAAAAATTTAAGTAGATTAATGAAATGAACAAGCCGTTTTTTCATATCCAAATGTTCGCAGCTTCACATTGGGCGGTAGTTGGGGGATGGGTCCTACGCCAAACCCTTTTCATTTTATTAATATTTATCGGCTACATTCCCCATGCGCAAAACATTGATTCGCTAAAACTGGCCCTTAAGAACGCAAATCATGATACAGTACGGTGTAATGTTTTATCCTGGCTTTCGGAAACAGCACCGGAAGGGGAGTGGGAAAAATACAATGAACAATTACTAAAACTCAGCGAGCAAAAAATAAGATCCGCTTCCGGAAAAGAATTGATAAAGTATAAAAATTATTACGCTGCGGCCCTGAACAGCATGGGTTATATTTATGATCATAAGGGTGATGTCAAGAAAGCTCTCGAATATTATGGAATGAGCCTTAGAATGCAGCAAGAAACAGGTGATAAATCCGGGATGGCCACTTCATTTAATAACCTTGGAGTGGTTTATAATAATCAGGGTAATATTTCCAAAGCACTTGAATATTATAATAAAAGTCTAAAAATAAGGGAAGATATCGGCGACAAATCAGGAATTGCCTATTCCTTATCCAACCTCGGTTTTATTTACAATAATCAGGGAAATATTCCTAAAGCTCTCGAATGTTATAATAAAAGTCTAAAAATACGCGAAGAGATAGGCGATAAACGCGGAATCGCACACTCTCATATTTACATCGGCTTTGTTTACCAAAAGCAAGGCGAGCTTGATAAAGCGATAGAATGCTATGAAAAAAGTTTACAAATAAGGGAACTGCTTGGAGAAAAGAGGGGAGTAGCCGAAATATATAATAACATCGGCGGTATATACGATGCCAAGGGAGAAATAAACAGGGCACTTGAATATTATAATAAAAGCCTTGAAATAATGAATGCAATAGGCGAGAAAGCGGGAATCGCTTTTTCATTTCACAACATCGGCAATATTTATGATAAGCGTGGCGAAACCGACAAAGCCCTTGAGCATTATTACAAAAGCCTTAAATTACGCGAGGAGGTAGAAGACAAAAATGGAATTGCACATTCGCTTCATAATATCGGGAACGTCTATCTTCATCAAAAGAAATATGAAAAGGCTCTTGAATACGCCAACAGGAACATGCAGGTGAGCAGCGAGATGGGATACCCCGAAAACATAAGGAATGCTGCCCGGCAATTATATAATATCAATAAACAAACCGGTAAATATAAACA
>JAHEYE010000195.1 GCA_023251695.1 Sphingobacteriaceae bacterium
TTACGCGCACTTAGAACCCAATTCTTTGGAAGGCACAATATTCAAACGCACTGTTGCGCATGGTTATTTTATTTTATCGCGTGCGGCAGGTTTATTTGTTGATCCACCTAAAGGTCCGGTATTATTGAATTACGGAATTGACGAATGTCGTTTCACGAAGCCAATTTATCCCGGCATGACCATCGGGGTTCGTTTTACTTGTAAAGAAAAATTAGAGAATGATAAACCATTAACCGCAACGAACGGGGAAGAAGTAAAGGTAGGCATTGTGAAATGGGTGGTTGATATTTACGATGCGAGTTCCGAAGAAATAAGAAAGAAATACGAGGTTGACGTTAGTATGGGCGATACAGTAGGCATTGCTACTATTTTAACAATGGTGAAAAAGAAAAAGCAAAATTAAACAGCATTAAATCAGGAACAATAAAAGAAAATTACAGATAGGATATGGGCTAACTTCATTCCGGTTTCTTGCCAACTGAAAAATATTTCCAAAAAAAAATAAGATAAAATAAATACATAAAAACAAGCTAATCCTCCTTGAAAAAAACACTTATACTTCTTTTACTTTTTACCCAAATAAAAACAGTTCAAGCGCAGGCCGAAATGCAGTTTTCTCCGAAAATTGATTCCTTGATTTCGACAATAACGAAAAATGCTAAAAACGATTCGTTTAAAGTAGCGGCCCTGAATAATCTAGGTTCCGCTTATTTAGAAATAAGCGAATTTGACAAAGCGATTGAAACTATTGAAAAAACTATTGCGATTGCAAAAAAAATAAATTACAAACGTGGTTTAGCCATCGCGTACAATAACTTTGGAATTGTTTATGATTATAAAAGTGATTATATCAAATCGCTTGATTTTCACAACCAATCGTTAAAGCTGAGGAAAGAATTAGGCGACCAAAAAGGAATTTCTGCCTCGTACGGAAACATGGCTATAGTTTATGAATACCTCGGCAAACTTCCGGAGGCTTTAAAATGCCATTACGATGCATTAACCATCGACGAAAAATTAGGTGATAAAAACGGGATTGGTATCATAAATGTAAATATGGCCAGTGTTTACATGCAACAAAAGAAAATGAAAGAATCGGAAGAATGCCTTTTAAAAGCCAAGAGATTATTTACTGAAATTAAAGCAGCTCCCGGACTCGCTTATGCGGAATCAGGACTGGGAACGATTGCTTTGCTTCAAAAAAAATTACCCGAAGCCGTTGAACATACAAGAAATGCCAAAAAAATGTTCAGCGATTTAGGCAGTATTGCTGATGTAGCGGCTTGTCAGGTAAGTCTCGCGCAAATTTACATGGCACAGAAAAACTATAAAGGAGCCGAAGTCGAATTGAATGGAGCTCTTACTATCAGCAACCAAACCGGCGACCGTCGGGGGGCCTCTATGACCTATTTAGGTTTAGCTAATCTGTATTCTCTTTCTAAAGGACCTGCAAAAGCTAAACCGGCCATTGATTCGGCTATTGCAATAGCAAAGAGTATTCAATGTGTTCAATGTCTGAAAGACCATTACAACAGTTATGCCCAGATTGACAGTACTGCACAAAACTTCAGGGGCGCTTTTTTTAATTTAAAATTATTTATCCGTTACAATGATAGTTTAATAAGCGAGGAGAATACAAAAAAATCAAGTCAGGCTAAATTGCAATATGATTTCGACAGGAAAGCCATAGCCGACAGTTTGAAAAACGCTGAAATAAAAATAAAAGATGAATTGAAGCACGAACAGGAAATTCAACAGCAAAAGATTTATTCTTACGGTGCGGTGCTTGGCTTTATCTTGATGCTTGTCATTGCAGGTATTTCTTACAGGGCTTTTAAGCTAAAACAAAAAACCAGTTTAATCATTGAGCAGCAAAAAAACATTGTGGAAGAAAAGCAAAAAGAAATAATTGACAGTATTCAGTACGCTACCCGTATACAGCAAGGATTATTTCCTACGGACAAATACATTGAAAAAACCTTAGAAAGACTGAAAAATCAAAAATAACATTATTCAAAAAAATAAGTATGCCCTGGAAAAAAACCATACCCCAAAACAATTATTACGCTGTAATATTTGCCTCAACAAAATCAGATAACCTGGAAGGTTATGCTGAAATGGATGAATTGACTCTGAAGCTCGCGCAGGAACAGCCCGGATTTCTGGGTTACGAAAGTGCAGGCGATGCAAAAGCGGGGATTTTTATTTCGTATTGGGAAAGCATGGATGCTATTAACCATTGGCGGCAAAACTCTACGCATTTATTAGCCAAAGCAAAAGCCGACCAATGGTATAAACGCTATCTTAGTCAGATTTGTAAAGTGGAGCATTCTCATTTACATGAAATTTAAATTATACAATCCTAATTGAAAAAAATAAGATATATATATTTAATTTCTTTTATCATCATGTGGGTTCTTTCATACGCACAGAATAATAGCGCTTACATTGATTCTTTAAGACATCAACTCAATTTTAAAAGTCCGAACGACAGTCTGAAATTTAGAAATAATAAGGCATTAGCAGTGGCGTTTTTAGCTATTTCCGAATATGACTCGAGCAATTATTACTCTAATCAAGGATTAGATTTAGCTTTAAAGACGAAGAATAATTTCTGGGAAATTAGTTTTAATAGCGGAATTGGAGTTTCGTATTGGAGTAAGGGTGATTATGATAGAGCTCTTTCATATTTTGAAACTGGTTTAAAGAGAGCCAAAGAAACAGGAGAAACCCGAAATCTTGGGGGATTATACAATAATATCGGTTTAGTTTATTGGGATAGATCTAATTTTCCTAAAGCGCTTGATTTTTTCTTAAAATCACTAAAAATTGATGAGCTAAAAAAGAATAAGGAAGGCATGTCATCAAGCTTGATGAATATTGGTTTAGTTTATAGTGATATGAAAGACTATAAAAGCGCTTTAAATTATTATTACAAATCTCTAATCTTATGTAATCAAGTAGAAGATGAAAACGGAAAAGCTTCTGCCTACATTAATATTGGTCAAGTTTACAGTCAGTTAAACGATATAAAAAAATCGATGGTATTCGACTTAAAAGCTTTGCAAATTAGTGAACGTACAGGTGATAAAAGAAATATAGCATTGATTAACAATAATATTGGGACTTTATATGAGGCAAAAGGCGATTGTGAGTTGGCACAAAAACATTATGATGTAGCGTTAGAAAACTATAAATTAATTGGTGATTTTGGTGGCCAAGTTTTAACATTAAACAATATCGGAGATTTAATGTTAACATCTAAGAGATTCAAAGAAGCGCTTATTTCCTATGAAGAAGCTCTGAAAATTGAAAATGAATTCGGTTTAATTGACGATGCAAGTGCAACAAGAAAAGGTCTGGCGATTTCTTATCACGGCTTAAGAGATTTTGAAAAGGCTTTTGATAATTATGTTTTACATAATACACTTAGTGATAGCATATCGGAATTAAGAAATTTGACTGAGATTAAGAGTATACAAAAATCAATGGAGCAGAAAGAAAAAGAACTTGAATTAACCCTTGAAAAAGAAAAAGAATTAGCTGCTAAAGAAGTTGAAAAACAAAAACAAGTATATATTATTATTAGTGTGATGGTGGTTTTGGGAATAACGCTTGTTTTTGCATTCTTTTTATTCAGACGGTTCAGAATTACGCAAAGGCAAAAAGCAATAATTGAAGAACAAAAACATCTTGTTGATGAAAAACAAAAAGAAATTATTGACAGCATACATTATGCCAAACGTATTCAGCAAAGTTTAATTGCAAGCGAGAAATATATTCAGAAAAGTATTGAAAGGTTAAAGGACAATAACACTTAAAGTATTTTTTTCAGATGAATTAAATCACTTATTACAGCTACATTTATTTGCTGGTTATTTTCAGGAACCGTTTTTCCAAAGTAAATTGCCTTCCACCCTGCTCCAATGGCTCCTTCAATATCGCTCACCCAATTATCGCCAATCATCATACATTTATCCGATGTTGCATTTGTGAGCTGCTCAGCTAATCTGAAAATTTCAAGGTTCGGTTTGGTTAAACCATGTTCTTCTGAAATGATAATTTGTTTAAAATAGTTCCTTAATCCACAATTATCAATTTTTATGTTTTGTACTTCAGCAAAACCATTAGTGATGATGTGCAGATGATAGTCTTTTACCAAATGTTCTAAAACCTCAATGCAATCAGGCATCAGATGTTTCGAATAAGGCGATATCTGAACGTAATCATCTGCAATGGATTTGCTCAGCTGCAAATTATTTAATCCAAAATTCAGAAAGGTGTCGTGAAAACGCCGGTAACGGAGTTCTTCCTTTTTGATCTTATTAAAATAATACAAATGCCAGAGCTCATTATTCTTTTCGTAGTAAAACGAATGGAATTTTTCAAAATCAACTCCCAGCTTGACTTCAAAATTATTGGCTTTGAATAAATTCTGCAGAACCGTTTTCGAATTCCTGTCAAAATCCCATAAAGTATTATCGAGGTCAAAAAATAAATGCTTCATAATACTTTCATAATACTTTCATAGAAAAATAAAAGCAGGAAATAAATAGCTACATTCCACATTGTGACAACGATTGTCATCACCAGCACAACTTTTTTCTTATCCTTATAAAACCGCTCTGCCACAAATGTGCCCAATGGTATGGATAAAAGAATTGGCGTAAAAAAAGCGATGCCCCAAATACCAAAACGTTTTTTAACCCTGATGATAAGCCGGTTGGTTTTTGTGAAAACTTTTGGGTGACGGTGATTGCGGAAATATTTGATTTTTGCATTATGCCACCATTTCATTAAAGCGGCGCTGACGTTAGTGAAAATTAATATGCCGGTGAAGCTTCCTGAACAGGTGACAAAAATCACTTTCCACATATTAAAGTCGAACAAAGCAATGGCCGAGGGTACCGATACTTTACCAAAGCCCAAAAGGCTGGTTAAAAAAACAGGTAATATTTTCCAGAATTCTTCCAATCAAAAATCAAATAAACCTCTTAAATCATTCATAGGCAAATAAAGCAAGTTAACTAATTTTTTTATTGCGTAGAATCGTCTTTCAAATCTACACCACCAAAAGGCTTTTTTATTGGTTCAAAAAGGCTTTTTATGCCACAAAATTGTATTCATAAAGAAGCCTCAAAATTCTAATTTTTTATTGTTGGAAATAGTAAAATTGTTACCTTTACGCCCCAGTTAACTATATACATTTTATTATGTCTACAAAAACTGCAAACGCAGAAGCTGCAAGCCACGAAAGTATGTTTGAAGCAGTTTTAGCCCGCCTGGACGTTGCGGCTAAATTAATGAACCTCTCTGATGACGTTAAAACGATACTAAAAAACCCTGTTAAACAAGTACAAGCAAGTTTGCCTGTGCTGATGGATAATGGAAAAGTTCAGGTATTTGAAGGTTACCGTGTTGTGCACTCTGTAGCTGTTGGCCCTTCGAAAGGCGGAATCCGTTACGCAATGGATGTGAATCAGGATGAAGTGATGGCCTTAGCTGCATGGATGACTTTTAAATGCGCGGTTGCCAATTTACCTTATGGTGGTGCAAAAGGTGGTATTAAATGTGATCCCCGCGCCATGAGTGTTGGTGAATTAGAACGTTTGTCACGTTCTTATGTAAGGGCGATGAAAGATGTTTTTGGTGTAAATAAAGATATTCCTGCGCCCGATATGGGGACAAGCGGCCGTGAAATGGCATGGATGTTAGACGAGTTTAACAGAATTACAGGAGAAGATTCTCCCGGAGTAATTACAGGAAAACCGATTGCATTGGGTGGTTCATTGGGAAGAGATGCCGCAACCGGTCGTGGTGTGATGGTGAACTCATTGGAAGCATTAAAAAAATTAGGATTGAATCCGAAAGATATAACTGCGGTAGTTCAGGGATTCGGAAATGTAGGTTCGCACGCAGCCCGTTTACTTAGCGAAAAAGGCGTAAAAATTGTTGGGATTGGTGATCATACGGCTTCTTTCTATAATGAAAACGGAATTGACATCAAAGCAGCAATAGAATACGCCGCCAAAAATAAAAATACATTAAAAGGATTTACAGGCGCAACCGAAATTCCATCCGGTCAGTTATTAATCTCAAAATGTGATTTACTGGTGCCGGCAGCTTTACAAAATGTAATTAACGAAGACAACGCTGCAAAAATTCAGGCAAAACTTATTGTTGAAGGTGCTAACGGACCAACAATTCCGGAAGCCGATCACGTTTTAAATGAAAGGAAAATTATTGTTGTACCCGATATTTTAGCCAACAGCGGTGGGGTAACCGTTTCTTATTTCGAGTGGGTACAAAACAAAGCAGGTTATTATTGGACAGAACAAGAGGTTAACTTGAAGCACGATCATAAAATGGAAGAAGCTTTTGGTAACGTTTGGGCTAACGCCGATAAGTTTAAGACCAGCATGCGTATCGCAGCCTATATCACCGCTTTACAAAAGATCGAGCTAGCCGTTAAATTAAAAGGCAATTATTAATATATTGACAATCAGTATATTAACAAATTTCTGTTTATATTAAGCTTTACACAAATGGTTTTTTATGGTCCTTAACTTAATAATTCAGCTATTTTTGTTTAAACAAATTTAAGGTTTTGGAAATACTTTATATAACCCTGTTTCTCTTCTTGGCCTACCTTTTAGGCTCGATTCCTACATCCATATGGATAGGTAAAGCTTTCTATAATATTGATGT
>JAHEYE010000196.1 GCA_023251695.1 Sphingobacteriaceae bacterium
TTGATTTGTATTCTAAAGGCTTAAAATAATAATATGCCAAAGTGAGTAGAATACATAATGAAGTAAAAGCCAGAATGAATTTCCATTTACTTATTACCTCACGTAACAAGAATTTAGTTGAAGTGCCCGACATATAAAGCTAATGTACAAAAAATGTTTTAGAAACAAGAAAAACTAAGGCGACTTTACTAAAACTTATACCCCAAACCAACTCCGAAACTGGTTAACCATTGGGTGCGGGGGCCATTCACATCATTTTTATGATCGTAATTGCCATCCTTATTCCAATCGTATTTAATAATGATATCATCATCGTATATCATTTTACAAGTAAAACTGGCGGAAAGGAATTTATTTATTTTAAGCGTGACCAAGGTGTTCCAAACTATATCTATGTTTTGGGGATTATTAATGTAATTCGAGAAAAAATCAGCATAAGTATCTAAGTTCACAAACTTGTTCAAGTCTTTTTTGAATTTTATTGTTATTCTTCCTCCGAATTCATAACGCACTTTCTCACCCTGCTTAGTTACATTACCTGCTGTATCCAATTCTGCAGCTTTTACCCCGAAAGCACCTTCGTCTGCCAATCCACGATCGTTTACAATTGTTACTTTTCCCGCTAAAGGAGAGAGTGTTGCTGAAAAATAATCGTCCAATTTATATTCCATACCAAGCGCTAATTGAATATAAGCAGGCGCCATGAAATTCGAAACAATTCCCGGTGCAATGGAATCTGCATAATAATTATAGCCCGGTGCAAATTGCGAACGGAAATCAGCCATCACCGAATAAAAAAGATGTTTCCTTTTGGTATGAATACTATATTTTGTAAACCCGAATAATTGGTCAGCATTTTTTTTAAAAATGGAAGAGCTACCATTTTTAATCAATCCGTAAGTTGCGTCCACTTTGGTGGACCATTCATTCTCATTTTTACTGTATTTGGCTTCGAAGTTAAAAATTGAAGTCAGCGCGAAGTTATCTTCGCCACCACCCTGCCAATAATTTAAACTTGTTTGCGATAAATTTAAACCAATAAAGCCGTTCGTTTCCCAGGCTGTATCTTTTTTAGCAACTTTTACTGAATCCTGAGCAACTATTGAGAGGGAAATTAAAAAAGAAAAAAGTACAATTATTTTTTTCATAAATCTCAATTAAAAACCACGGCCGAATAATCTTTTACAACACCATAAAGCGTGTCGCGTTCAATTGGCGTGCGGCCAACTTGTTTTATGAGTTCAACCAATTCCTGAGTGCTAAGTTTTGGATTCTGCTCTTCAGAACCGGCCATGCTATAGATTTTTGTTGTGTCGTCAATCGTTCCATCCAAATCATCAGCACCAAAATTCAAGGCCATTTGCGCAGTACTACGACCTATCATTGCCCAATAGGCTTTAATGTGAGGAAAATTATCTAAATAAATTCTTGCGATTGCGTAATTACGTAAATCTTCAATCACCGAAACTTCAGGTACGTTTGACATTTCATTATCCTTATTTCTGAATTTAAGAGGGATAAATGCATTGAAACCTTTTGTTTTATCCTGCAATTGACGTAAGCGTTCCATGTGATCAACTCTATGTTCAAATGTCTCAATATGTCCGTACAACATCGTAGCATTGGATTGATTGCCCATTTTGTGCCAGATTTCATGAATACTTAACCATTCTTCTGTTGTACATTTTCCACCGGCAATTTTATCGCGGATATCCTTATCAAAAATCTCGGCACCACCGCCGGGAATACTATCTAACCCTACTTCCTTAAAATGTTTTAGTCCTTCTTCGTATGTGAGTTTTGCTTTTTTGAAAATGTAATGAAACTCAACAGGGGTTAAAGCTTTAATATGCAAATCTGGACGGTGTGCTTTTATTTTTTTAAACAGTTCGGTATAAAATGCCAAATCTTGTTTTGGAACAACGCCACCCGTAATATGAACCTCGGTAACAGGTTGTCCGTCGTATTTTTTTATGATATCTAAAATTTGTTCGACAGATAATTCCCAGCCTTGCTCTCTATTTTTAATTAAACGCGAATAAGAGCAGAAAGAACAAGAGTAAACACAAATGTTGGTTGGTTCAACGTGAAAATTACGGTTAAAGAAAACTTTGTCGCCGCTTTTTTTCTGACGAACGAAATCAGCCAGTGTTCCTAAAAAACTTAATGAACCTTCTTTATAAAGTGTAACGCCTTCATCAAACGAAATGCGCTCGCCATTAAACACTTTCTTAGCAATTTGTTTTAAATGTGCTGAAATATGTGATGAAGCAATTATAACTTCAGGATGCGATGCAATCATTTTCTGCAATTAATAATATATTAATAGAATTTAATCGTAAATATCTTTTCTGTGACCTATTTTTCTAACGTCAACGATCTCAATTTTATCGTCAATACTATAAAGAACACGATAATTACCTACCCGGATACGCCAAACATATTCCTTTTCTCCTTTCAATTTTTTACAACCTTGTGGACGAGGGTTTGAAGCGAGTGCTTCTATAGCTTTAGATATTTGTAAATTAACTTTTAAAGGCAAGTGTATTAAATCCTTTAAAGCTTGCTTACTAATGACAATTCTATACATTAAAGTTTACCTTTTTTCTTTAATATCTTCTTTGCATCTTCCCAGCTGATTTTCACATCCTGCTTTCTACTCTCAGCAACTAAAACATCAATAAACTCGTGAACATCTTCGTCGTTCTGTTCAATCGTTTTCAAATCGATCACAACAGCTTTTTTTTTGTTTTTCTCGTCGGTTATATAGCTTATGCCTTTCATAGTATCAAATTTACAAAAAATTATAATAACTTTAATTTCCTTAAAACAAGGGAACTGGCTTCCTATCAATAAATCCACCACCGACAAGGTCATTTCCCTCGTAAATAACGGCGCTTTGACCGGGTGCCACACCGGTAACAGGATTATGGAAAATAACATCCAGTTTTTTATCAATCGTATTAATGGTTGCTAAAGTTCCAGGATCTTTATAACGGATTTTTGTTAGTCCAACAAAATCATCCGGTAACGAATCGTATTTAATCAGATTAAAATCGCGTACCATCAATTGTTGCTCTTCCAAATCTTCTTTATCACCTAATACAACCGTATTTGTTTCCGGAATAATTTCCTTTACAAAAACAGGATCGCCCATGGCAATGTCCAAGCCTTTACGTTGACCAATTGTATAAAACGGATAACCGCGATGCGATCCTACTTTTTTTCCTTTGTATAAATAATCACCACCTTCAACTTTTGCTTCCAGTTCAGGCATGCGGTGTTTTAAGAACGAACGGTAATCGTTATTTGGCACAAAACAAATATCATAACTCTCACTTTTATTAGCCAAATCAACAAAACCGGCATCTTTCGCCATTTGTTTTATATCGGGTTTCTTAAATTGTCCCAATGGAAAATGGGTACGTTTCAAACTTTCTTGCGATAATCCCCATAATACGTAAGTTTGATCTTTATTTTCATCAATACCTTTAAAAACAACTTTACGGTTACCTTCGGTACGTAATTGCGCGTAATGTCCGGTGGCAATAAATTCGCAATCCAACATATCAGCACGTTTCAATAATGCATCCCATTTAATATGCGTATTGCATAATACACAAGGATTCGGCGTTCTACCTGCTAAATATTCTTCAACAAAATTATTTATGATATGATCTCCAAATTCAGAACGGATATCCAAAATATAATGCGGGAAACCAAAATTCACCGCAATGGCACGCGCATCATTAATGCTATCTAAACTGCAACAACCTGTTTCCTTTTTGCTACTGCCCGAGGTAACATAATCCCATGTTTTCATAGTGATCCCCACTACCTCATAACCTTCCTCATGCAGCATCATAGCAGCCACAGAACTGTCAATGCCGCCGCTCATTGCTACTAATACTTTTCCTTTTTTACTCATTTTACAGTTGGTGAGATATGAGTTCGTGAATTGGTGATTTATTACTTCTTTGGTTCAGCTTTTTTTGGCTTAGAATCCTGAACTTTATTTTTCGAGAAAAATTCTTCAGTCTTTTTCTTATCCGCTAATTTACCGTCAATGTATAATTCTTTTTCTTTTATTTTTCCATCTTTCTCCTTAAAAATCCAAGGGCCCGTTCTTAAACCATTTTTATAAAACCCGGTTGCTGCAGCAATGCCATTCGGATAGTAGTAAGTGTTTTTGCCATCTAATTGTCCGTTCACATAAGTACCCTCTCCTTTTACCAATTTGCCGTCAAAATATTGTTTAAAGGTACCTTCCTGAACATCCATTTTATAATTCCGCTCTTCTGCAAGTTTACCATCGGGTAAATAAACTAAGCATTTCCCGTTTTTCTTTCCATCCTTGTAAATGTCTTTCGATACCATAGTTCCGCCTTCATCATAATACATCCAAACCGAATCCTTTATTTCACCAATGTATTTTCCCTTCGCCATTAATTTTCCGTTCGGGTGAAATAATTTTGCATAAGCAAAAGCACCATCCTTTTTAAAATCCATTATAGCTTTTACAGTATCGAACGGATAATAATATTTAAAAACTCCCTGTGGTCTGTCATCTTTAAACAATCCCTCAAAAATAATTTTACCCGCCTCACCCGAAGGTTTTTTCCAATACCCTTGCTTCAAACCTTTAGCATCCGTTACGTTTTGTCCGGAACCTAAAAAAGCCGTTAAAGCCAGTGCAATTATGAGTGTTATTTTCTTCATAAAATGATAATAACAAAGGTAATATAAAGTTACGTACAAAAAGAGGGTTTTATTAACGGATTCTTGAAGGTTTTGGGGCTTACCCGAAGGGGTCGGGCTGCGGAATTTATCCTGAGCTTGCCGAAGGAGGCCCGCTATCGCTACGGTTTTTTGCCGAAAAGGCAAAAGAACTAAACCTTCCGCATCCCTAAGCCAATCAAAAGTAAATTCATCATTGTGAATTTAAACTGATGTGTTTGTTTTCACTTATAGTGATTTGCCCACCATCAATCATCTCATTCAAAACAGAGGTCCACTGCTCATCGTTAAATTTTACTAATTTTTCCTTTAGTTGGTCGATGTGTAAGGGTTCTTTTTTGAGATGTTTTAAGATTTCTGTTTCTATCTTCTTGTTATCCGGATTTTGTTTTTGAGCTAAACACACATCGCAATAACCACATTTTTCGCCGCTCAGTTCATTAAAGTAATTGAGCAAAAAAACCTGACGGCACAAAGTGGTCTGGTTGGCGTATTCAATTACCTGATTGGTTTTTTCAATGTAACGCTGCTTTAAATATTTATAATTACTCAGATTTAATTCGATGTGTTTCGAATTAATCCTATCCTGTAACAAAATAATCCGTGGTAATTCGGTTGGTTTAATGTAGGACATCACCTCTTGTTTTGTCAAAAATTCTAATTGTTCATTTACAAACTGAATGGTGTTTTTAATACGGTAAGCAATATCTTTTTCATTGATGTAAGCGTAATGTTCAAAAATACCACCGTAACTTCTTACTAAAGTTTTAAGAAGCAATTCGTACTTCGGATACTTCACCTCAAATGCATACACATCCTCTTTTCCCATTGTAATCATACATTTGGCGGGCTCATAGCCTGCGTCCAAGAATGAAAGATAATTTTCCTTTTCTAAAAACTTAATGCTGTTAAATAACAAAACGGGATGAAGACTGTACAATTTCGACACTTCATCCAAATCAAATTCAAAATTCAGACCTTGTCCCGAATTCATGGCTACCTGATAATAATTACAGATTGCATTATAACAATTCTGAATCATTTTTAAATCCGGAAAAGCAAATTCAACCGCTTCCAGCAATTGTGATTCGTCTTTCTTAGTGAATAACAATACAGCATAAGCCGCTTTTCCGTCGCGCCCTGCCCTGCCCGCTTCCTGGAAATATGACTCGAGGCTATCCGGCAAATCCATATTCACTACAAAACGCACATCAGGTTTATCAATACCCATACCGAAAGCATTGGTTGCAACTATCACCTGGAATTTATTATTGATCCACTTCTCTTGTTTTTCGGCGCGTATCGAATTTTTTATTCCTGCATGATAAAAATCTGCGCTAATTTTTAAGCGGTTCAATGTGGCTGCTATTTGTTCGGTGCGCTTTCTGTTTTTTACATAAATAACCCCGGAGCCACCAATATTATTGATGATTTTAAGTAGGCGCTCAATTTTATTTTCTTCAAGCTGCACAACATAACGCAAATTATTTCTGCCAAACGATTGACGGAAAATTTGTGGCTTTTTTAATTCTAGTTTTTTTGAAACGTCATCTATTACTTCTTTGGTTGCACTGGCTGTAACTGCAATCAAAGGTAAATCTTTGAAATATTCCCTTACCTTGGCAATACGCAAATAACTCGGCCGGAAATCGTATCCCCATTGGGAAATGCAATGTGCTTCATCAACTGCAATTAAATTAATGGGTAAGTAACTAAGTTGCTTTCTGAAATCTTCATTCTCCAAACGCTCCGGCGAAACATATAAAAATTGCACATGCCCGTAAGCCGCGTTATTGAGAGCAATTTCAATTTCTTTATAATTCATCGCCGAGCTTATGGCGACTGCGGAAATACCTTTCTTTTTTAAATTCTGAACCTGGTCGTTCATCAAGGCAATTAAAGGCGACACTACAAGCGTGGTTCCACCTAAAACCAAACCGGGCAACTGA
>JAHEYE010000361.1 GCA_023251695.1 Sphingobacteriaceae bacterium
TTAAAAGTGCGGAATACAATTTTTTAATGGCCGAAAAATCTTTGGCTGCAGCTAAAGGAGGAATGAGTCCTACTATAAGTTTAAATGGTTCTATTGGTACAGGTTATTCGGGTTTAGCAAAAGATGTTGTAGGGTATAATAACGTAACGGATACATTGGGTTATATCGGAACCGCACCCTTTACATATGTTCGTCAGGATCCGGTTTTTAAGGATACACCTTTTAATGATCAATTTAATAATAACGTAAACAAAAGCATCGGCTTCACCATTACTGTTCCCTTATTTAACGGACTTAGAACTTACACTTCAGTTAAGAATGCAAAGTTAAGTGCCATTAACGCTAAATTGAGTCAGGATTTGGCTAAGCAGGATTTATATAAAACCATTGCTCAGGCCTATGCCAATGCCCGGGCTGCTTTAAATAAGTATGCGGCTTCCAAATCATCGGTTGATGCATCGGAGCAATCGTTCACATATGCCCAACAGAAATTTAATATAGGAGTTATTAGCGCTTTTGATTTTAATACGGCCAAAACACGACTTATAAATGCCCAAAGCAATTTGTTGCAGGCCAAATTCGATTACCTTTTTAAATTAAAGGTGCTCGATTTTTATCAGGGCAAACCCCTTACTTTTTAATTTTCTTTTTTTAATTAGTACTGTTTTCCGGCGGAATTATTTGCAAAATCTCCAATCCCGGACTTCATTTTTGCGAAAATCAATAATTCATGGGCTTTTCGTAAGCATTTGAAACATTATATGTGAATTTCTCAAATTTCAGGAACCGGGCTTCGGAAATCCGTTTATTTAAGCCTTACTGCTGCAATACATTTGATGGCATAAAACAATTAAAACCAAACGCCATGAAAACACTAACAATTATTTTAACCACCGCAATCATCCTGAATTCTTGTGTTGAGAAAAAACTGATGAACTCAGCCACTGCTAATGTAAAACCAACGAATGGTTCAGCTAGCGAACTTACCGCAAAAGGAAAAACAATCACTATTTATAAAAAAGAGCGTTCAAAAAAAGGGATGATTATTTTATGTTCGGTTCACAGCAATTATTAATCCCTCATTAAAACATGAGATACCTGAATTAATAAGCTATTAATTTTCCGGCTTAAGGATAGAAAAAAATTAATTATACTTGCATATGAAAAAATTATCCCTCATAATTTTCTTAATCAGCAATATCTGCTCTTATTCCCAAAACTATTTACAAAATGTAAAAGGCAAAGTAAGTGATAAAGCAACAGGCATCGGTTTGCCCGGTGTGATTGTAAAAATGAAAAACGATACTTCTAAAAAAGTTAACGCAGTTACTGATGCCAATGGTTTTTATAAATTAAAAAATGTACCGGTAGGTCGACAAGCATTTGTTTTTTCTATACTGGGATATAACTCAGTTCCTGTTTCCGATATTATTGTAACCAGCGGTAAGGAAGCGATTCTGGATTTAGACATGGAAGAGTCCTTAGTCGAAATGGCTGAGGTGGAAGTCAGCGCCGAAAACAGTAAGGATGTTATTACCGATATGCAGGCTGTTAACATGAAACAATTCAGCATTGAAGAAACAGAACGTTATGCCGGTTCAAGAAACGACCCTGCGCGTATGGCTCAGAATTTTGCAGGTGTTTCGGGTACAAACGACAGTCGTAATGATATTGTTGTGCGCGGAAATTCCCCCTCAGGTTTATTATGGCGTATGGAAGAAGTAGATATTCCGAATCCAAATCACTTTGCAGTAGCCGGTTCCGCTGGCGGACCACAATCCATCATCAACAATAAATATTTAGCGAATTCAGAATTTTATACCGGAGCTTTTCCTGCTAATTACAGTAATGCTTTAGGCGGAGTGTTTGATTTAAAAATGCGCAATGGTAATAATGAAAAACACGAACGTACTTTTCAATTCGGTATTTTAGGAACTGAACTGGCACTCGAAGGTCCGCTAAGTAAAAAAAGCGGCGCGAGTTATATGCTCACTTACCGCTACTCGACACTCGCACTTTTCTCGGCATTTAAAATTCCGATCAGTTTCGGAACCAGTGCCATTCCGCAATATCAGGATGGTGGTTTTCGTTTTAACTTCCCCACTAAAAAAGCCGGCGTATTCAGTTTCAGCGGTATTGGCGGATTAAGCAACATCAATATCTTATTAAGTAAAGTGCGCGAAAAACCGCGGGAGTTGTATGGCGACCAAACCCGTGACCAGTATTTCACAACGAATATGGGTGTAGCGATGTTGAATCACACTTATTCATTTGATTCACGGACATTAATGAAAACAACTTTAGCAGTTGGCTCACAATACATCAATGCGGAACATTATTTGATTTTACGTGATGCGAATTATGTTCCTGATACAATTTTGCCTCATATTTTAGATTACACGCAACAGGAAACAAAAACAACTTTATCGTGGTATGTAAAACGAAAAGTAAATGCAGCCAACAGTTTTAAGACCGGGTTCTTTGCCAATGAATTTCATGTGGATTATGCCGACCAAGTAAAAATTAATTCCTTATACGACACTATTGCCGGCGATATTATATTAAAGCCATGGAAAAGCCGCTTGAATTCTAAAGCTGATTTTTATCTATTACAGCCGTATTTTGCCTTCTCACACCGCTTCAACGAAAAATGGAGTACGAATTTAGGGTTGAATGCCCAGCTCCTTACGCTCAATAATAAGTGGACCATTGAACCGCGTGCTAACATCCGCTATCAATTCAAAGAAAACCAAACTTTAAGTTTAGCGTACGGAATGCACAGTCAGATGCAGCCTACTTATATTTATTTTGCAGTGCCCGATAGCATTGTGAAAAGCGGGGTTATGACACCAAACACCGACCGCGAGCTAGCCAATAAAAATTTAGATTTTAGCAAAGCCCACCATATTGTTTTAGGTTGGGATTTACAACACAGTCGCTTTTTAAGATTTAAAACCGAATTGTATTATCAGTATTTATGGAATGTTCCTGTTTATGCAAAGCCTTCCGGCATATCTTTAATCAACCGTGGAGCAACATTCACCCGTTTCTTTCCGCTTTATAATATGCAGAATTTTGGAACAGGATATAATTATGGTGTCGAATTTACAGTTGAGAAATTATTCAGTAAGCATTATTTTATTATGTATAGCGCCAGTTTATTCGACAGTAAATACACAGGCAGCAACGGTAAAACATACGATAGTGATTTTAATGGTAACTACATGATGAATTTATTGGCAGGATTAGAATACGCTGTTGGTAACAAAAAGAAAAACAGCATTAACTTCTCCACCAAATTTACCTACGGTGGCGGTAAACGTTATTCTCCGGTAAACATAGCGGCAAGTAATGCCATTATGGATGTGGTGCCGGATGAAAGCAAAATAAACACCTTACAATTTGCTCCATACACACGTTGGGACTTGCGTATTGCGTATAAAATAAACGCGAAGAGATCGAATGTTGAAATTGCTTTAGACCTTGTAAATGTATTGGGAAATAAAAACGTATTGGCTTTAAGTTATGCGCCGGATCCTTCGAATATAAATGCTGATCCATTAATTAAAAACTACCAGTTAGGATTTTTACCACTGTTTTATGTGAAGGTTGATTTCTAGCCGCAGATTACGCGGATTTTCGCAGATGAATAATTAATCTGTGGCTTATTTTGCGGGAGGAGTTTTACTGTTGAGGATCTTATTTACTTCCTCTAGGAATTTAACTTCTTCTTTACCCGGCTCTGCGCCTACCGGATAGCCGGTAGAACCATAAGTATCCATGGTAAACTTTTTCTCTTTATTGTTCTTGTTTGTAGTAAATATCCACACTGCAGGATAACCCGATACATTAAATGCCTGTTGCATACTATTGTTTTGCTGTGTTAACTCAGGCGACAATTGCTTACGACGCGGAAAATCCAATTCAAGAAGAATAACATTCTTTTTTGCCCATTCGATAAATTCTGGTTTCGCAAACACATCATTTTGCAATTTAATGCACCACCCGCACCAATCGCTGCCCGTGAAAAAAGCGAAAATAGGTTTTTTGCTTTTCCGCGATAACTCATCAACTTTCATCAAGTCGGTATGCCATTCCAAAGCTTCTGCTTTTTTTTCGGCTTGCGCTTTTACTGTTGAAAATCCAAACATTAAAAAAACAAGGCTCAGAACAACTGCTCCCGGAAAATAATTTTTCTTTTGCATATTACAATATTAGTTTTTTCGGATGATATTTCCTTTTATGAAATGTTAATTAAAGTAAAGAATGGCGATTTTAACTAATCCGGATACCCATGACACATACATCATCTACCTGTTCCAATCCGTCTTTCCATTCATCAAAAACTTTAATCAAATGATCTTTTTGGCTTTCTATTTCGCGATTGTATATTGATAAAATAAGTTCCTGAAATTGCTTATACATGAATTTCTTTCCTTTTGGCCCACCGAACTGATCTGCAAAACCGTCCGTAAACAAATAAACCAAATCTCCGCTTTGTAAATCCACGTTATGTTCGGTAAAGGATTGTTTTTCTTTGTCGTGCTTGCCAACCGGCATTTTATCACCGTTCAATTCTATTACTTCATTTTTGCGGACTACCCAAATCTGATTATTGGCAGCCGCGTATTTTAATTTTTTCTTTTTAAAATCAAATACCGCCAAACTGCAATCCATTCCGTCTTTACCCCCATCCGAGGAAAGATTTTGAATAACTCTTTCCCTCACATGATTTAAAATCTTAGCCGGCTCCATTATTTTCCGTTCATTCACCGCCTCATTTAAAAACGAAATATTTAATAAACTCATAAACGCTCCGGGCACACCGTGTCCTGTACTATCACAAACCGCTAGGAAAAACTGATCACTTTCTACTGCCTTTTTATTACTGCCTTCTGCCAACTGACCACTGCCTACTGCATGTCCCCAATAAAAATCGCCGCTAACAATAGCCTTAGGTTTATACAAAACAAAATGTTCGGGTAAATTATTTTGCAGCAAGCCATCGCTAGCCAATAATGCTTTTTGTATGCGTTGTGCGTAATTTATACTGTCAACTATTTCCTTTTGCTTATCCTCAATTAATAATTTTTGTTGCTGGGTTTCACGTTCTTTTATTTCAATCAGCCTTTTCTGCTTCTGTGTAATTTTAAAACGATTGAACATAAAGCCCGCGAAAATCACCACGAGCACCAAACCGATAATTAAAAAATAACTTTGATTTTTTTTGTGCTCCAATTGCAGCGATACTACTTTTTTCTCCTGCTCTACCCTAACACTGTCGGCCGCCGCTTTTTTCTCGTACTCCAGTTTAAAATATTGTTTCTGCCCTTCCCGTTGTGCTTCGCGGCTGTTTATACTGTCGCGCATAGCAATATAAAGCTCATACATTTCCAATGCTTTAATTGAATTACCGTTTGCTTTGTAAATATTTTTCAGCGACTCTGCGGTGCGCCTGATATTTTCCGGAAAACCTATGGTTTGGGCAATGTCCATCGACATCAGACAATATTTTTCTGCCTGCACATAATCCAGTTTTCTGAAATAGGTGGTGCCTATATTATTAAAAGCGATGCTTTGTCCTTGTTTATCATCTATTTTCTGACGGATAACAAGACTCCTGTTAAAGTACTCAAGGGCTTTGTCATAATCTTTCAGAAAATTATAAATGCCCCCGATGTTGTTTAGAGAAATGCCGATGCCGTTTATGTCTTTAATTTCTTCCTTTATTTTTAAACTCCGTAAATAATATTCGAGCGCTTTTTGTACGCCGGCACGCATACAGGCATCCTTAATCTGCGATTTGCAATTAGGATCTCCGTTTTTGCGGTACACTAATCCTAAATTATTAAGCGATTCGGCTATTCCTTTTTGGTCATCAATTTTTTCGCGTATAGCCAAACTTTTTTGGTAATAAACTAATGTTTTAGGGATATCATTTTGATTTTGAAAAATAAAACCAATATTATTATACGATTGCGCCAGGCCTTTCATATCACCTATCTCCTCCTGAATTTTTAAACCGCGGTGGTAATAATCCAAGGCGGTTTTGGTATCGCCTTGATTCTGGTAAATGT
This sequence comes from Sphingobacteriaceae bacterium, assembly GCA_023251695.1. Lineage (GTDB taxonomy): Bacteria > Bacteroidota > Bacteroidia > B-17B0 > Aurantibacillaceae > JAHEYG01. The sequence continues at coordinate 6,078 of JAHEYE010000361.1, forward strand.
ATCCGATATTATTATAAGCCGAAGATTTTACAAATAAGAATTTTCGCTTCTCGGCTGCATTAGCCTTAGGTATATTTTTATCACAAAGTTCAATCGCCTTCAAACAAAGCGGCATTACCGTATCAGGCTTTGATAAATAAAGAATCTCCGAAAACTGTACATATACATCGGCCCTTGTGGTATCGTGTTTGGCCGAATTAAAATCAATTAATAAAGAGTCTAACAGTTGATTTTGGGCAGTCGCTGTCAACCCGCTAATACATAATACCAATAAAAGAATTAACTTTTTCATTCCTGACAATAAGCTGTTTGACGCCGAAAAAACCAAAAGGATTAAGGCTTTTTAAAGTTATGCTTTTTTATAATTACGCAAAGCATTTTAATCTTTATTTATTTTTATCTTTGCTCCCCTTAATAAACCATGGAAAAAAGAGTAAGAGTACGTTTTGCCCCCAGTCCAACCGGCCCGCTTCACATAGGTGGGGTCCGGACCGCCCTTTATAATTATCTTTTTGCAAAAAAGCACGGCGGTGATTTTATTTTACGGATTGAAGATACCGATCAGGAACGTTTTGTTC
>JAHEYE010000197.1 GCA_023251695.1 Sphingobacteriaceae bacterium
TGTTTTACATCTAAAATATCTTTTGTGTTTCCTAAAAATGAAATGGTGTACTTATCAATTAAATAAGCACCACTCGCATCTTTCAACGAATTAATGCTTAACTGATGATACAAACCATCGAGTGATAAATATAATTTCTTCACGCCCGCTAATTGGGCATCTAAATTTTTCCAGACTAAAGCGTAGGCTTCGTTCTCAGGCTTGCGGTTAATGGTTTTATCGCGGAATGTTTTTACGGTTTCCTGAATTAATTGCGCATCGCCTAATTCAACCAGCGAAGCTTTTGAATCTTTAATAACTACAGCAACATATTTTGCTTTTCCTGTGAAGCCATTGTTGTATTCGTTTACTTCCACAATTTCAACAGCGGCTTCTCCTGCGGCCAAAGCTTTTGAAATACTTTCAAAATTCACAACACTAACCGTTTTGCTTTCGTTGAACAAGGCGCTTTTTTGCGACAGAACTCTTTCGTAAGCATTGGCTTTGTTTTCTAAACTATCTACGTTAATGTGTTCTTCCGCCAATTCAGCTTTTGATAATTGATAAGCGGTGTTTAATTGCTCCTTAGTCTCGAGCCAGTTGTTATAAGTTTGCTGTAATTCAGCGTCGCCGCTATTCGCAATCGCATTACGGATCTTAGAAGAAGTATTTAATAAAAACCCTTTTGTATTTACTAATGTATTATAAAGCGAATTTACAAGACCTGCATCTTTACCGTAATTGGCAACAACAAACGAATAATAGCGGTGTAATAACGAATTGGTCTTTTCCCAATACAATGTTTTTTCATTGTCGTTTAAAGAATTAAAAAAAGTGTTGATGTAATTTTGTGTGTTATCAATTACAATTTGGTAATTCGCTTTTACCTCAGCAATCTGATTGTTTTGCCATTGGGTTAATGCTAAATCTTCGAGCGACTGAATGTAATTCGGATGCTTCTCGCCATAAATTGTTTTTTTCTTTTCCGAAACAGATTTTAATAATTCCAATGACTTTGTATTGTTCCCTGCGTAACGATAATAATTTCCTAAATCCTGCATAGCAGATAGAGTAGAGGGATGACTATCACCTAATTTGCGCTTGTCAATATCAACGGCGCTGTTTAATAGTTTTTCTACATCAGCCGTTTTGCCCATTTCCATATACAAACCGGCGAGACCACGTTTTAAATGCGCTAAATCGGGATGCGCGCCTAATTTCTTTTCTTTAATGGCAATGGCCGATAAATATAATTTCTCAGCCTCGGTATATTTTTTCTGCAGACGTAAAATATTGGCCTGATTAATTTCCAACTTGATATAATTAGAAGAATTATCTTTCAAAATCTTTTTTGCGTGTTCAATACAGCTTTGCATATCGGTTTCAGCAACGTTTAATTTTGCCATATCGGCATGTGTCATTGCTAAATTATTATGCACCAAAGCCTGACCTAATTCATCATTGCTTTCTTTTAAAATTCCTAAAGCTTCATTCAAATATTTTTCGGCTTGTGTATATTCTCCTAAGTCTTTTAACAACACGCCTTTGTTGTTTAAAGAAACTGCATACATGTTTTTATTGCTTTCATCTTTGCGTAGTTCCAAAGCCTGATCGCTGAAGGGTTTTGCTTTGGTGTAGCGTCCGTTAGCCTGATACAACAAACTCAGATTGCTAATTACCTGCGAGTAATTTAATCCGCTTTTTGTGCCATTACTTTCATAAAAGAATTTGGCTTGCTTAAAACTCGATTCCGCCAGATGAAATTTATTGGTCGCCATAAACATTTCCCCATTATGGTTATTGGCGTAAGCTTTATCTTCAGCAGAAATATCATTACCATCATAAAATGTTTTAGCGTTTGTAATTGTTTTTCCTACAGAACTCCCCTTTTCAGCATTTTCAAAAGTTCCGCTATTATCAATAAATGAAATAGCGTAATTAAAGTTACTCTCATCAAATTCCTTTCGGGATTTATCCATCGATTCGTTGAGCTGACTTTTCCCGGCGGACTTAAATTTATCAGCCACGGCGTTATCGGATTTTTCTTTTAATTTATCTTTCAGTCCGCCTAAATTAATTTGAGTAAAGACAGTAGTAGTTGAAAGAACAAATACCGTGATAATAAATCGTTTCATTTTATTCTATTTTAAAATCATTAATTCTTTTGTTTTCAGGAGCAGGTCCATAAACAAAATTTTTGGATTCGCGTTGCGTTCAATATAATAATAAGAGCCGTTAAATTCTTCCACAAGTTTTTCGTAATTATTTTGAGTAATAAAAGGTGCAAATTTTTCGAGAAACTGTTTTTCATTGCCGCCTAGCCTGACTAAATCGCGTGAACCAAAATTATACATGAGGCTGTCGCGGAAAATTTCAAGTGAATAATGTAAAAATTGTTTTTGCTTTTCGCGTCCCTGTGCAGCGTTAAGATCAATCCAGGCTAATGCTTTATCGCAATCAAATTTTAAAGCAAGACGCATGAAAGATTGAAAATGCTGTAAAAAAGAAAGCTCGTCGTCGTTTTGCGTTAATTGCTTAATGGCTTCATTAAAATTTCCATCGCATAAAAAAGCGGCCTGCGCGGCATTGTCGGCATTAACGCCGAATTTTTTCACCAAGGCATCAGAAATTTCGCTTTCTTTTAATCGGGGAAATGGAATTTGCTGCACGCGCGAAAGAATGGTTGATAAAAGCGCATCCGGGTTATTACAAATGAGGATGAACAAAGTTTGCTCAGGAGGTTCTTCGAGTACTTTTAATAATTTGTTGGCGGCCTCAGTGTTCATTTTTTCAGGCTGCCAGATAACCATCATTTTATAAACACCTTCGTAACTGGTATAACTTAACTCGCGGATAATATGTCCGCTTTCCTCTACGGGAATAATGGGCTGCTTGTTTTCGGCACCTAAACTATCGAACCAATCGTTTAATGTTAAGTATGGCATTTCTAAAAATGCTTCACGGAATTCCACAATGAGGTCGTTGCTCCTTTTTACGTCTTTCGATTTTGCAATCGGAAAAACAAAATGCAAATCAGGGTGAACGAGTTTACCGACTTTCAAACACGAAGGACAAGCTCCGCAAGAATCAGCAGCTTGCTTATTGGTACAAAACAAATATTTTGCAAACGCGATGGCTGTTGGTAAATTGCCCGAACCATCGGCACCTGTAAATAATAGAGCGTGAGGCAAACGGTTTTCGCTAACCATTTTTAATAAACGGCCTTTTACTTCTTTTTGCCCGACTATATCGTTTAAAAACACGAAGTAAATATAGGGTTTTTTGGTTTGTGGTTTATTGTTTCGGGTTTAATATCTAACTCAAAAACCATAAACCCGAAACAATAAACATTTAAACCAACGAATACATCTTCCCGGGATGGGATTTAATAATATTAGAGAATTCCAGTTGCAATAAGAGAGAAGAAACTTTACTTACCGGAAAACTACTTGCATAGCTGATTTCATCCATATGCACTTGCTTTTTATTGACAAACGCATCGATAATTTTTTGTTCTTCTTCATTAAGATTCAGCGGCAAAGGTATTTGAGAGCTTTCTTTCTTTTTGTTTTGCGTTTCAGTATCCCAGCCCATAATATAAAATAAATCTGCTGCACTTTCCATTAATGAGGCCCTGTTCATTTTAATAAGAGCATTACAGCCCTCACTAAAAGGATCGTTGGTGCGTCCGGGAAAAGCAAAAACATCTTTATTATAGCTATTGGCAATCGTTGCTGTAATTAAGCTGCCGCCGTCACGTTTACTTTCAAGCACCACTAAAGCATCACACATTCCTGCAACAATGCGGTTTCTCTTCGGAAAATTAACCGCATCCGGATTGGTCCCGCTCCGGAAGTCAGTCAGTATCCCTCCTTTTTTCTGCATTTTCATAGCTATGTTTTCGTGTAAGGAAGGATAAATCCGATCGAGTCCGTGAGCCACAACACCAACCGTATCCAAATCATTTTCCAGTGCTTTTTTATGGGCAATAACATCAATACCATAAGCTAAACCACTCACCACTAAAATACCACTGCCCCTTAATTCAGAAATAAATTTTCCGGTTTGTTCAATACCATATCCGCTGGGCTGCCTTGTTCCGACAACTGCAACAATTTTTTCCGTATTCAGATCTGCGTTTCCTTTATAATACAAGAGAGCAGGACTATCGTTGCAGAATTTTAAACGGTGCGGATAATTCTTGTCTGTAAAAAAAAGCGGGGTAATATTATTTTCTTCAATAAAACGGATTTCTTTTTCAGCTTCGTGTAAAACATCTTTTCCGTTCAGTAAAGAATTGGCAACAAATTCGCCTACACCTGGAATTTTTAAAAGTGTTGCTTTTTTAGCTTCAAACACGGCGCCCGCGCTTCCGCAGTAAGCTAAAAGATTTTTAGTATGGCCATCTCCAATTCCGTTTATAAGAGTTAGACCTATTTGGTACAATAATTCGTCGGACAGCATTTGTTTTAAAAAGATTCTTTTATATATTGTGCTTTGAAATTAAAACCCGGAATGCACAAAATTACGTTACTTTTTACATTTTGCTTTATTCTGTTAAAAATTAATTTTTACGGGCAGGATAATGGTTTCATCCTTGGGAAGGTAAAAGACAAAAACGACGCATTACCCGGGGCTATCGTTTCGGTAGGACCGAAAACAGGAACCTCAACCGATATTAACGGCGATTTTATACTCACTGTACCTTCAGGCACTTATGCGCTGGAGTGTGCAATGGTAGGGTACAAGTCCCAAAAGCAGAACATTACGATTGCTGCAGGAGATACTTTGAAAATCAATTTCATCATGGCGGACGCGAATACCATGCTGGAAGAAGTGGTTGTATCGGCCGGGAAGTTCGAACAAAAATTATCTGATGTTACCGTGAGCATGGAGGTGATAAAGCTTCAGCTGATAGAAAACAAAAACACAACAGTATTAGACCAAATCATCAATCAAATTCCGGGTGTTACTGTTTCCGACGGACAGGCTAGCATCAGGGGCGGAAGCGGTTTTGCATATGGTGCGGGAAGCCGTGTATTAATGATGGTGGACGAAATGCCTATGCTTAGCGCTGATGCCGGCGACGTAAAATGGAATTATTTACCGATAGAAAATCTGGAACAGGTTGAGGTCATAAAAGGAGCCTCGTCTGCTTTGTTTGGTTCTTCTGCACTAAACGGTGTAATTAATTTGCGTACCGCATATGCCAAGGATAAGCCTAATACTTCGGTAACAGTTTTTGCGGGCGGTTACGACGCGCCTAAATACCAATACAAATGGTGGAAAGGTTCAAGTCAGCAACAACAAGGAATAAATTTTTCTCACGCACAAAAAATCGGACAACTAGACTTAGTAATTGGCGGACACATGTATCATGATGACGGGTACAGGGGCGGAATTGTGACGCAAACATTAGGGGTTGGAACAAAAACAGTAACTGAAGATGTTTTAAAAACCGAAGACGAAACCCGCAGCAGGTTTAATATGAATCTGCGGTATAATTTCAAAAAAATAGCCGGACTTTCGGTTGGCGTTAACACTAATATGATGGACGTGAAGGGAGGGTTGTTTTTTTTATGGAAAACTGCGGACAGCGCTTATTGTCCGAACGATATTCAGAAATATAAAAACAAAAGATTTAACATCGACCCGTTTATTACGTATTACTTCGGGCAAGGAAATAAATTAAGTTTGCGAAATCGTTACTTTTTAACGGTTAACACTAATGACAAAGCACAGGAATCGACATCTGAATTATATTACGACGAACTGCAATATCAAAAACAATTTAAAAACAATTTTACAATTACAACGGGCGCCGTGTTTATGAAACAGCAAATATTTTCTGATTCGTTATTCGGCAGACACACCGGAAAAAATTACGCGGCGTATTTGCAGCTTGACAAGAAAATAAAAAAATTAACGGCATCATTGGGTATGCGCGCCGAACGTTACGAGGTGGATACGGCTTATACACGTGGTTATTTAAAAATCGGAAAGAAAGAAATAAATAATTTGAAATTCCAGCCGGTATTCAGGGCCGGATTAAATTATCAATTGTTCACGTATACGTTTATACGCGCTTCATACGGACAAGGCTACCGTTTTCCAAGCGTTGCCGAAAAATTTGTCAGCACAGGCGTAAGCGCATTAAAAATTTATCCAAATCCGTCTTTGCAACCGGAGCGGGGATGGAGTACTGAGATTGGTGTGAAGCAGGGGTTTTCTGTTGGAAAATTTAAAGGGTTTGTGGATGTATCCGCTTTCTGGATGGAGTATCACAACATGGTGGAATTTACTTTTGATTTCTTTTTGCCTAACGGACAAAAACCGGATTTATCCGTTCCGCTTCAAACTTTATTAGATAACGCAGGCTTCAAATCGCAAAACATGGGCCGCGCGCAAATTAAAGGCACAGAAATTTCTGTTAACGGCACCGGAAAAATCGGACCGATTAACCTGAGCTTATTTGCCGGATACACTTACATCAATCCAATTAATCCTGATTATAATCCGTCGGTCGACACGCTTGGTCTTCCGTATTTAAATGTGCTCAAATACCGTAACCGGCATTTATTTAAAAACGATATTCAGTTAGATTATAAATTTATTTCTGTGGGATTCAGCACGAGGTACCAGAGCTTT
>JAHEYE010000198.1 GCA_023251695.1 Sphingobacteriaceae bacterium
TCAATGGCTTGAAACAAGGTTGCTGAAGAATAATATTTGTCTTTGTTTTTTTCTAAACGGTCTAACAAATATTTTATGAATACACTTTTATTCGGAACAGTTTTTAAAGTTCCTGAAGTTATCGCTTTACGGCTTGGTAATTGGTATTTCTTTTTAATTACGTCAGTCGCGCCCGTTAAACTGATGGAACGGTTTTTAAAAATACTTCCACTGAAACAAGCGTCAGAAATTAATAAAGTGTGTAAGGATTTTATTTTACGCATTGCTGCTACTAATTGGTCGTTATATAACCAGTTCGCCGAGTTACTTACTTCCGCATCTTTCGGTAACCAGTATCCGATATCGTTATCATCTTCGTAATGTCCGTGACCTGCATAAAAAATCAACACATTATCTTCATGCGTTACTTTTTTCGACATTTCATCCAATGCAATAACTAATTCGCGACGCGTTGGGCTTTTTAAAACCTGAACGTTTGATTCTTCAAAAGTGTAATTTGCTTTCAACACTTTTGCTAAAGCTTCAGCATCAGTTACAGGTAAACCACCTAAATCAGCAATGGAAGGATCCGTATAATCACTGCAACCAATTAATAAAGCATAAAACTTTCCGCCTTTGCTGAAGTCGATATCAGCGGCGTGCAATTCTGCCATATCACCTTCTGAAGCAATTTCAGAACGCTTGGTCTTATCTTCTTTCTCAACCGGCTCTTCTTTTTTAGTTTCTGTTTTTGCAGGTTTTGTTTCCTTCTTTTTAACTTCTTTATCCTTTGCTCTCGATTTATCGTTCACTGCAACCGCATTATCAATTGGCTCCAATTTTTTTGGTGTAGGTACTAAATACGGACGGTAATCTTTTACCACCTGCTCAGTTGTTCCTAAAACAATTTCCACAGGTTCCATTGGTAATAAGGCCGCAGTTACCAAAGCATCGTTCCAGATAATTTTTTTCTCGGTACCAATTGCTGATGTCTGGAATTGTAAAGTCACTGTTTCTGACTCGCCTTTTTTAATCATCCAACTGCTGGTACGTTTTTTAATATTATTTAAAGTGTTTTTGTCTTCGCTAATTTCAATTACACTCGGGTTTAATATCACAATGTCGTTCCCCAGATTAGTAACCTTAATTTTCATTCCCAATTTAAATTCCTTATTGTAATCAGCATCTATAATAGTCACATCACAACCGCCGAATGATTCCTTATGCTTAGCTTCCACTTTGATTTCAGGAAAAGCCACAATTTTTTCATTTCCTGTGCGGTGTAAACCATCCAAAATTAAAGAAACTGCTTGTCCGTTCAGATTTTTCCCCTTCACATCAAATACATTTCCTTTTTTTCCATTCGGGGAAATAATTAATTCTTTCTCCTTAGCGAACACTTTAGCGCCGCCGGCATAGAAATAAGATTTGGTAGGATCAACAACAACGAAAAAATCGTTTTTATTTTCGAAACGCACCTTGGTTTTTACAAACTCATCATTTGCATAGGCACCTTCACTGATAATGGTCAGTTCACCCGACTTAACTGTCGCATCAAGGTATTTTACTTTTTCGTCTTTAGGGCCTTTATCAGCAAATGCGTTTAATGATGCTATTGCTAAAATTGAAAATAAAAACTTTTTCATGGTGTAAAATTTAATATATAAAAATACAAAAAAATTATGGTTCTCGCAAAGGCGCAAAGTCGCCAAGTTTACTGCTTTCTGCCTACTCTCTACTGCTTTCTGCCTACTCTCTACTGCTTACTTGCCTCTATCTACTTGCCTCTACCTTCCCTCGTCTTTCCATCTATAATAACACTCCATCACCTTATAATAAAGATCGTAACCGTCGTGCGACAAAATGTAATAATCAGTCAATGAAAAACAATATTTCCTGAATTTTGGAAAATCAATGTTATCATCGCCTGTTAAGTTTCTCAATATTTCAGGATTTAGTTTTTGTTGCACCTGCTCATCAATTAATATCTGCTCAAAAATAGCAGCGAGTTTCCGTTTTTCCTTTCCCTCTTTACTAAACTGCATGTACATTGCTGTAATAGGACTTTCTATTGCATTAATAGCCCTCATTTTTGAGTCACGAATTACTTTTTGCATTTTATCACGCTCGTAAGGTTTAATTTTAAACGCACTAACTGTAACAGCACTCAAATTGTAAATTATCTTGCGCATTACAACTTTGACGTCACCATTTGCATTTGGTTTAAGCCTGGCTACCGGAATTTTTAATTTTACGTAGCCCACAAAAGAAACCAGTAGTGTATCATTTGGGTTGGTTTTAAGATAAAAAGCACCTGAATTATCACTCATGGTACCATTTCCAGTGGTTTTATTGATAATGTAAACGAAAGGCATTACTGATGCGCTGTCACCTTCAACCACCACGCCTTTTATCAGGTGCTGACTCAGTACCGGGCTAAAACAAGCGGACAATAAAACTATTATTAAATAAAGGCGTTTCAATATGTTGCTAATTTAACGTTTAAGCACCTTATTTATTAACCATTTGTGAATAATTTAACCTTTTTTAGAGGCTTTTTACTCCTCCTTAATTGCCTTAATAATAGTATTTTTAATCCTCGCTCTATGGAAGCATTTATAGTATCTGCAAGAAAGTACCGTCCGCAACATTTTAATACTGTTGTCGGACAAACGCATATTACCAATACTTTAAAAAATGCGATTGCACATAAGCAATTAGCACAAGCCTATTTATTTTGTGGTCCGCGCGGTATTGGTAAAACTACATGCGCACGTATTTTCGCAAAAACCATAAACTGTTTTAATATTACTTCTGAAGGTGAAGCTTGCGATAAATGTGAATCGTGTTCATCCTTTAACGAGGGCGCATCATTAAATGTTTACGAATTAGATGCGGCGAGTAACAACTCGGTTGAAGATATCCGTAATTTAGTGGATCAGGTAAGATTTGCTCCGCAGTTAGGAGAGTATAAAGTTTATGTGATCGACGAGGTGCACATGTTATCAAACGCTGCATTCAATGCGTTCTTAAAAACATTAGAGGAACCACCGAAGCATGCTAAGTTTATTTTAGCTACTACTGAGAAACATAAAATCATTCCAACTATATTATCGCGTTGTCAGGTTTTTAATTTCAATAGAATTAAGAATGAAGATATCGCGAAACATCTTGCATTTATTGCTAAGAATGAGAATATAACTTTTGAACCTGAAGCTTTGCACGTAATTGCGCAAAAGGCCGATGGTGCATTACGTGATGCTCTTTCTATTTTCGATCAAATGGTTGCCTTTACGGGAAATCACTTAAGTTACAAAGCCATTGTAGAAAATTTACACGTACTCGATTTCGATTATTACTTTAAAATAACTGATTTTTTACTCGACCAAAAGTTAGCCGAGGTTATGCTGACCTTTGACGATATTTTGAAAAAAGGTTTTGATGCACACAATTTCATTAATGGTTTAGGTGAGCATTTGCGTAATGTATTGGTAAGCCGCGACCCGCAAACTGTGCAACTTTTGGAAATTAGCGACAATCTGAAACCAAAATATGCGGAGCAGGCGCTTAAATGTCCGCAGACGTTCATATTAAAATGTCTGGCCCTGATCAGTAAAACTGATGTCAATTATAAATCTGCTAAAAATCCACGTTTATTGGTTGAAATGAGCCTGATGCAGATGGCCTACATGAACGCGTCAGGAAACGGCGCTGAAAAAAAAAATGAGTTAGCAGAAAATCCCTTCCAAACCGCTACGGCGGTAATGGCGGTTAACACTACAGTTTCCACCCCCGTACCAACCAACACCATAAAAGCATTACATACTGAAGAAAAAATTGTTAAGACTGCTGAAAAACCAATCGTTCCTTTTTCCGAATTAAAAATAAAAGCGCAGTTCAGTTTAAAGGAAGTGGTGAAAGCCAACATGCCTTCGGTTAATCAGACCATTGCAACTGAAAACAAAGAGGTTGTTTTTGAGAATAAAGCTTTCGACGGGGAAACATTAATGAAAGCTATTCATGCTTTTGCATTGATAAAGAACGAGGCCGGAAACCGTCAGTTATTCACCACCATTACTACAGCTAAAATTGAAATAAGCGATACAAATGTTGTCACCTTAAATATTTTTAATGAGGCACAGAAAGAAATTTTAGTTTCTGTTAAACAAGATTTTCTTGATTTTGTAAGAAAAGAATTAAATAATAATACCATTGGTCTCGATATACGGATTGAAGCTGCTGAAGAATCGGCTGCTAAAGCTTATAAACCATCCGACAAATTTAAATTACTTGCCGAAAAAAATCCATCGCTTTTAGAGCTGAAAAAAAGACTCGGTCTTGAATTAGATTATTAAATTCATTTTCAATTTTATGAAATCAGTACGAATTTATTTCTTTTTTATTTTGTGCATAGTAGTAAATGTTTCTTTTGCGCAAAAACCAAAACTAACCCCGCCAAAATCTGCCATTGACGGAACTGTTAAGCCGAAATTAAATTACGAGACTGCCGCGAACGATCCCTACAAGGCCAGAATTTACACCTTAAGTAATGGGATGAAAGTGTACATCTCTGTTTATAAAGATGCACCGCGTGTACAAACCCTTATTGCTGTAAGAGCCGGAAGTAAAAATGATCCCGCCAATGCAACCGGTCTTGCCCATTACCTCGAACACATGGTTTTTAAAGGAAGTGATAAATTCGGCACCAAAGATTTTGTAAAGGAAAACGAACAAATACAAAAAGTAGAAAATTTATTCGAAGTTTACCGCAATACCAAAGACGAAAAACAACGTAAAGTTATTTATCATCAAATCGACAGCATTTCAGGTGTGGCTGCGAAATATGCCATTGCTAACGAATATGATAAAATGCTATCGGCGCTTGGTGCGCAGGGAACCAATGCCTTTACTTCTTTTGATGAAACAGTTTACGTTAACGACATTCCAAATAATCAAATCGACAATTGGCTGAAAATTGAAGCGGAACGTTTCCGTAAACCTGTTCTCCGTTTGTTTCATACAGAACTAGAAGCAGTTTATGAAGAAAAAAACCGGACGCTTGACAGCGACAATGATAAAGCATGGTCAAATTTAATGGCAAGTTTATTTCAAAAACACAGTTACGGAACACAAACTACCATCGGAACAATTGATCATTTAAAAAACCCTTCGATGAAGGAGATAAATAAATTTTACGAAAAGAATTATGTTCCGAATAATATGGCAATTATCCTTAGCGGTGATTTAGACCCTGATAAAACAATTGTAGAAATTGAAAAGCAGTTCGGGAAATTTCAAGCAAAACCATTTGAACCTTATACATTTGAAAAAGAAGCACCGATTACATCCAAAATTGCTAAAGAGGTTGTTGGCCCGGAAGCCGATAATTTAGCGATGGCTTGGCGTTTTAACGGAGCTGGAAGTAAAGATGTTGACATGATCGGCATTATTAATTTACTATTGTATAATAACCGCGCGGGTCTGATGGATATTAATTTGAATCAGGCGCAGAAAGTAATCAATGTCGGAGCTTTTGCCTATATTCTCAAAGACTACTCGGTTCATACCTTTTGGGGTTCACCTAAAAAAGGGCAAACCTTGGAAGAAGTTGAAAAACTAATTTTCGGGCAGCTTGAATTATTAAAGCAAGGTGAATTTGAAGACTGGTTACTCGAAGCTGCAATCACCGAATTAAAATATCTTAAAACAAAAGAACTCGAGAACAACGAATCACGGGCGATGGCCATGTTAACGGCTTTTAAAAATAATGTGAGTTGGCAGGATGCGGTTAACACAACCGAACGCCTATCAAAAATAACTAAACAGGAAATCATCGATTTTGTAAAAGCAAATTACAATGCTAATAATTATGCAATTGTGTATAAGCGGAGCGGCGAAGATAAAAATGTTGAAAAAGTTGAGAAGCCAAGCATCACCCCTGTTGAAGTTGACCGCGAAAACACTTCTACTTTTGTAAAAGATATTCTCAGTACCAAAATAAAATCAATCGAACCGAAATATGTTGATTTCAAGAAAGACATATCCGATTCACCAATAAAACCGGGATTGAATTTGTATTACACACAAAATACTGAAAACTCAACTTTTGAACTGGTTTACGTTTATGAAATGGGAACTAAGAATGATAAGGAACTAAAGACAGTTATTGATTGCTTCCCTTATTTAGGCACTTCCAAAATGAATGCCTCCCAGGTGAAAAAAGAACTATTCAGATTAGGTTCTGAAATAAACGCCGTTATTGAAACTGAAAAAATAAGAATTACCATTGACGGTTTAATAGAGAATTTCGACAAATCCCTCGATTTATTTGAAGCGCTGCTCTCGGATCCTTCGCTGGATGATGTAACTCTTAAGAATACGATTGACGATGCCATTAAAAAACGGGAAGACGAAAAATCAAACAAGTCGAGCATATTAAATTTCGGAATGGTGAGTTATGCACGTTACGGCGCTATTAATCCATACACTTATGTTTTGTCGGATGATGAATTAAAAAAACTTACCACCCGTACCATCACCGACAAGATAAAATCACTTAACACCTTCAAGCATCATGTTTTGTTTTACGGTTCTTTAGCTGAAGAATCACTGAAAAAAAGTTT
>JAHEYE010000199.1 GCA_023251695.1 Sphingobacteriaceae bacterium
TATGGTTACGCTAAAACAGCCAAAACAAACCGTGCTGTTTTTGAGGATATAATTACCGGTTACATTACCAAACGCGAAAGTTTAGTTTGCCTTTTTGTTTTAGTTGATTACCGTTTACCCCTACAGCAAATTGATGCTGAGTTTATGCAATGGCTGGGCGGAAAAAATATTCCGTTTTGCATTGTTTTTACAAAAGCCGATAAATTAAGTAAGACAGAATTAAAAAAGAATTTAGAGAATTATCTTTTGAAAGTATCCTACGTATTCGAGGATGAGCCGAATTATTTAATCAGCTCTGCTAAAAATAAAAACGGTAAAGAGGATATTTTAAAATTTATTGAAGATCACTTGGATCTGTTTGAACGAAAATAAATGGAAATTAGTCCCTGGCAGAATTTGCAGAATAAATTAAAGGAACGTTTTGGCAACGAAATGGATTACGATGCCATTTTGTTTACCATCGGTTTACAAGAACTGGGAAAAGATTTTCAGAAAAAATTTAAGAAGGATGAAAAACTGGAAGTGATGCACATTGCCATATGCACCTTACTGGAACCCTTCGGTTTTTACGAATACATAGGGCGCGACGAAGACGGGTGGCCGCACTGGAAACCGAAAGAGACTTTGCCTTTTCTGGATGCCAAACAACAAAACAAATTAATTATCGATTCAATTATCGAATATTTTAAAAAAAATAATTTCCTGTAGTTCTACATCCCGATAGCTATCGGGATTACTATGACTTACCTTTCAAAATAAATTCCGGTTGTCATGGTGAGCCAGCCGAACCATGAATTGGAACTCAAATAAAATAGGCCCTGAGCTTGACGAAGGGCCTTCCGTGCGCTTCGTCAAGCTCAGCGCAGTTACATAATTCAAACGTGATGGTTCGGCAGGCTCACCATGACTTACGTTTCAGAAAATTGCAGTTCCCAATATAGTTCGGCTGGCTCACCATGACTTACGTTTTTTAAAAAGAATCAGTTAAAAAAATACGAATGAACATTCATAAACTTTTGCCACTAAATCTCAAAAGCAAAAAATATCACTAAAACCTTTTGTGGATTTTGTGAATTAGTGCTTTTGTGGCACACTATTAATTTCCGAAAATTTCCTCAGCGTTTTTTGTAGTGATCTCCCCTACTTCGGCTATTGAAAGGTTTTTTATTTCCCCTACTTTTTGGGCAACCTGAATTAAATAGCCGCTTTCGTTGCGTTTACCTCTGAAAGGATTTGGTGCCAAATAAGGAGAGTCTGTTTCCAAAACCAAATGTTGCATATCCAATTGCTCAACTACTTTATCCAATCCTGAATTCTTAAAAGTAACTACTCCACCTATTCCTAGTTTAAATCCGCCCAAGCCTATAACTTTATTCGCCTGCTCTAAGGTTCCGCTAAAACAATGAAAAATTCCTTTTGGTAATTTTTTGTACGAAGAAAGTATTTCGAAAATTTCATCAAAAGCTTCGCGGCAATGAATCACAATGGGATAATTGTATTGCAGTGCCCAATCAATTTGTTTTTTAAATGCCATTTGCTGTTGTGTAAAAAAAGTTTTGTCCCAATACAAATCAATACCAATTTCACCAACCGCACAAAATTTACGCTTACACAACCACTCTTCAACAATTTTTAATTCCTCCTCCACTTTCTCATTCACCGAGCAAGGATGTAATCCCATCATCGCAAAACAATTTTCAGGATATTCTTTCTCCAAATTAAACATGCCTTCAATACTGATGCTATCAATATTAGGAAGATAGAATTTTTTTATACCCGAAGCGAGGGCTTTTTTAATAACGGTAGTACGGTCATTATCAAACTCTTCAGCATATAAATGGGTATGGGTATCAATTAACATTAAACCTTTTTTTATCTGTTCGTCTAAGTTCAGATAAGCACAAAGATACTTATTTATGTGCCTGTTTTTTATTAACTTTGATTATAAACCTTAAAACATTTTTACATGAAAAGACTTTACATTTTTATTTTATTCTGTGTTTGTTCTTTCTTCGTGAAAGCGCAATATACTTTGACTTCTGCCATATTTCCTGTAGCAGGTGATGTGGAAAAAACCTGGGACGCAGATACAACAGGTATTATTATTGGTTCGGCGGGCACAAACCAAATTTGGAATTATACGGGGGTAGTGGTTTCTCCAACTGCTGCGGTAACTACCAAGAGTTATGTTGCCAAGACTTCAGCACCTAACTACACTGCTTTTCCGAGTGCTAATTTAGCCTCCACTTCTGATGGTATTACTTATGGCTTCGATTATTACGGGACCAATATTACCGGTTATGGTTCGTCAGACGGTACAGTAACTGTAATATATGGAAATCCACAAACTATAGCCAGTATCCCTTTTACGTACGGAACCATATCGGCAGATACTTATTCGATGATAATTCCCAGTTCTGTAGATACACAAACTATTACCGGATCTTTAACAACAACCGGAGATGCTTGGGGAACGCTGAATATGCCTGGCGGGAAATCATTTCCAAATACCCTAAGGATAAAACTTCAAATCACTCAGTTTGGTACTGTAGTTGCAACATCTACACTTGCTGCAAGCTACACTTACACTTATAATGTAAATAATTATGTTCATCTAAGCTCTGCAAGTAAGTATGATATTTTTGCTACAGGCGTGAGTACTATTACCCTTAAATCCGGAACTCTTACAAATACTTATAAAGACAAAAACGCAAGTGTAGGCGAAGCACTTTTTACAGGCTTAGCCGAAAATCAATTTAGTGACTCTAATTTTAGTTTGTACCCGAACCCGGCAGCTAATAGTGCTAATTTGTGGTTTGTGCTTACGCAAAACGAAAGTTATGACATGACGATTACTAATGGCCTTGGACAAGTAGTAAGAAATAAATCTTATTCTGATCTTAAACCTGGACCATACAATCTCGAAGTGGATCTTAAAGGTTTACAAAGTGGCATCTATTACGTTAAATTGAAGGGTACTAAACAAGAAGGTGTGAAGAAATTAATTATAGAATAATTTTATTCAAGCAAAAAAAAGCCCTGTCATCCTGAGCATACCGAAGGACGAAGGGCTTTTTTGTATATTTATACCTATGAAAAAAATTTGCATCTTAATTTCATTTAGCCTTTGTTCTTTTTTTATAAGGGGGCAATATACCATTACTTCCGCATCCAATCCGGTGGCAGGCGATATTCAGAGTTTTCTCGAGATCGATACAACAGGTCTGATGCTTGGCAGTTCCGGCATCTCGCAAACATGGAATTATTCTAACATAAATATTTTTCCCTATCCTCCTAAAACCGCTACTTTTGTGTCCATATCTTCAGTGCCGAATAATTTTATGTTTCCGGCCGGGACAATTGGTATTGATGAAGGCGGCGGAAATTATGGAGTTTTAAGCAATAACAGCAGTAAATTTGAGTATCTCGGTTATGCAACAGCTACAGCTTCCAATTGCTGGGCTTATTCAGATCCTTTAAAACCTTACTCACTGCCTTTCACTTATGGTTCAAGTAGTGCTGATACTTATTTGCTTATACAGGCTACCAATACCACCGTCGGAACATTTACTACTTATGGTGATGGTACCGGAACCTTAGCATTGCCAACTGCCACCATTACAAATGTTTTAAAATTAAGATATGTACAATACGAAAGTGATACAACTTCAACCGGTTCTATACAAACCTTTACAATTATGATGGACCAATATCATGCTTCTACAATTAAATTTCCTTTGCTTGAAGTGCGGACTTTTACCGAAACCATAACAACCGGAACCAACGTTACGACTACCTATTATAAGTTTGGACTGATTTTTACAAGTTATTATCCCTTAGGATTTGACACTAAAGAAAATATTTCTACGCATAGCTTATTTCCTAACCCCGTAACAAATGGAGAGCTGTTTCTTTCAACTATTGCTCCTTCAGGAAAAATGACAATTGAAATTTATAATGTATTAGGCCAGACTGTAAAAACAATTTTGCTTGAAAGTCAAACCACACTAGAGCCAAAAAAAATAAATGTGAGTGATCTCACAAGAGGGATTTATTATTTACGATTTACCTCTAAGGAAGCGGTCAAAACCCAAAAAATAATAATTGAATAGCTTTTCGTACTTTTGTATTAAGTGAAGATTCTTATTATCCGTTTCAGTTCAATTGGCGATGTGGTTTTAACCACCCCGGTAATCCGTTGCTGCAAACAACAATTAAAAAATTCTGAAATTCATTTTGTAACTAAAGCTTCTTTCAAAAGTACTTTAGAACACAATCCGAACCTTGACAAATTAATTACCTTCGAAAAAGATTTTACTGAAGTTCTCCCTCAGCTTAAAAAAGAGAATTACGATTTTGTAATTGACCTCCATAATAATTTACGAAGCACACGTTTAAAATTAGCCCTCGGTAAAAAAAGTTCGACATTTAAAAAACTGAATGTAAAAAAATGGCTGGCGGTAAATTTAAAAAGCAAAACGGCTTTGCCTGATGTGCATATCGTTCAGCGTTATTTAGAAGCTGCAGCAGCACTCGGTGTTAAAGATGATTGCAAAGGTCTAGATTATTTTATTTCCGATAAAGATTCGGTTGATGTTTCTTCCATCGATCCAAATTTAAAAAACGGATTTGTTTCTTTAGTAGTTGGCGGCTCTTACTACACCAAAAAAATTCCACTCAATAAATTAATTGAAATTTGCAATAACTCTAAACTTCCAATTGTCTTATTGGGAGGAAAAGAAGATCATTCTCTTGCCGAGCAAGTTATTTCAAAAACCAAAAATACTTTCAATGTGTGCGGTAAATTCACACTCAACCAATCGTCATTCGTAATTCGTAACTCGTCATTCGTTATTACTTCCGACACCGGACTCATGCACATTGCGGCAGCCTTCGGTAAAAAAATATTTTCCTTATGGGGAAACACAATTCCTGAATTTGGAATGTATCCATACAAACCCGGAGAAGGCAGTAAAATTTTAGAAGTCAAAAATTTAAAATGCAGACCATGTTCTAAACTGGGCTACAGCAAATGCCCGAAAGGCCATTTTAAATGTATGAATGAGATTGAGGTACATGAAATAGTTGGGAGTTGATGCCAAAGGCATCCCTTCGGGAGAGTTCGGAGTTGGGAGTTCGTAGAATGATTTACAAAGAAATGCTACGAACTACTTTACCCCTTAACAAAAAGTGCTTTTAATTCTGTAGCATCATCGGCTTTCATTCTTCCGCTTAATACTAAAGATAATTGTCGGCGGCGTAAGGCTCCCTCAAAACGTCTCTTTTCATCTTCGGTTTCCGGAATCAATTCAGGAACCGGTAATGGCGAACCATTTTGATCAACTGCCACAAACGTAAACATCGCTTCGTTACATTTCATCACGGCCCCTGTAACTTCATCTTCAACCGAAACAACAATAAAAACTTCCATACTACTGTTAAAAGCACGACTCACTTTTGCCTCGAGGGTAACAATACTCCCCGCTTTTATTTGATGATCGAAAGAAATATTATTTACAGCTGCTGTTACTACAACGCGTTTACAATGACGGTGTGCTGAGATGGCCGTTGTTGTATCCATCCATTGCATTAATCGTCCGCCAAATAAACCGCCCACATGGTTGGTGTCGTTTGGTAAAACATGTTCAGTAGTTATGGTTAGCGATTCTTTTGCGAATTTTCCTTTCATGGTTTGTTATTATTTGATAGCTAAATTACTACCTTTGTTTCAATTATGGACTTCCTCTACGTAAAATCTTTACACATCATTTTTGTGGTTTGCTGGTTTGCAGCCTTGTTTTACATGGTGCGCTTATTTATCTATACCGCTGAAGCTCAAAAAAAAGAGGAGCCTGAGAAGTCTATCCTCACCAAACAATTCCTTATCATGCAAAAAAAGCTTTGGTACATTATCGGATGGCCGGGCCTGATAGGTACTTTTGTTTTTGGATGGTGGATGATCTGGCAAAATACAAGCTATTTGTATTTACCTTGGATGTGGCTGAAATTGATTTTGGTGGGCGCATTGTTTTTATACCATTTACAATGCCATTTTATTTTTAAGAAACAATCGGACGGTGTTTTTACATGGTCATCTTTTAAGCTCCGGATGTTTAACGAACTCGCAACAGTATTTTTAGTGGGAATCGTTTTTTTGGTGACCGTAAAATCGACCGGCAGTTTAGTTTGGGGATTATTAGGTTTAGTTGTGTTTGCCGCTCTTATGATGGCTTTTGTTACCATTTATAGAAACATGCGTGTGAAGAACGAAGGCGAAGGGACTGAGGGAAAGAAAGAGACAGAAGGGACAGAAGGGACTAAAGGGACAGAAGAGAAAAAAGGGATTTAATGGTTCGTCTTACTCACCATGACTTTATGTTACAAATAATTTTTGGATTTTAAACTACTGCATACTGGCCTACTGCGTCATTACCCAAGCGTTTGGATACTTTGATTTAATACTTTGCAATAAAGTTACTGCGCTTTCTTTATCGTTAAAACCACCGCAGCTTACCACATGTAATCCTTTAGCATTAATACCGCTGATGCCGGCCCATAAATTTTCTTCTGATAAGATGCGGATGAATTTTTTCG
>JAHEYE010000030.1:0-2399 GCA_023251695.1 Sphingobacteriaceae bacterium
TGTAAAGTTTAAAAACATTCGAGCCGTGTCTGTCTTTGGTGTTCTTAACTTCAACTTCAATACGGATATCATGGTTCACGAACTCGATTTTTTTCATATCGAGAATTTCGGTCCACATTTTATTGAATGAGCTCCCGGTATCGCTTCCTAATATCCAATGAACGCAGCCATCAATCGTATAACCATTCTTGTGCCAACTGGTGCATAATCCTCCGGGAATCGCGTGTTTCTCGAAAATTTCAGTTTCAAAGCCGTTCATTTGTAAATAACAACCGGCAGTTAAGCCCGACATACCAGCGCCTATGATTGAGACCTTCATACTATGAGGTAAAAATACGGATTAGTTGGGAGTTATTAGTTGGGAGTTTGGAGAAAAGAAGAGTGCCTTTAGTTGGGAGTTATTAGTTGGGAGTTTGGAGAAAAGTAGAAGGCCTTTAGTTGGGAGTTATTAGTTGGGAGTTTGGAGAAAAGAAGAGTGCCGTTAGTTGGGAGTTATTAGTTCGGAGTTGGGAGAAAAGTAGAGGGCCGTTAGTTGGGAGTTATTAGTTCGGTGTTGGGAGTTATTAGTTGGGAGAAAAGTAGAAGTCCAAAAATCTCCCAACTCCGAACTCTACACTCCGAACTATCCCACCTTCATGGGCTTTATCTTGCTCTTAACAATAAAGCTGTTCGGAAATTCTATTTGCACTTTTTTTAGGGCCTCAAAAGCCTCCAATTTTGTTCTGAAATCACCAACGACAATAATGAAATTCGGCTGATCGTAATCTTCGTAGGGCGTATAATCATTAAACCGGGCTGCAAATTTTGATTTTACTTCACGCGCTTTTGCACGGTCGGCCCCAAAATGAATTTTAATCCGGAAACCATCGTATTCACCATTATTTATGCGGTTATAGGAAGCCTTTTTGTCAATGAGCTGCTTAACCTTCAAATCGGTTTGCAATTGGCTATTGGCATTATCCTGCGAAAAGCCCAAAGCTGAAATAAATAAAAAAGATATAAAAAATAGCGCCTTATTCACCCTGTAAAAATACAAGAAAAACATGGAAAAATCGCTTAATTTATCCGCCCGTCTATTGATTTTATGTTTAATTTTGAAATAAACTTAACAAATGAAAAAACTGGTTTTGAGTCTGGCGGCTGTATTCGCATTCGGATACTGTTTTTCGCAAACCATTACATTTAATCCTCGTACGGGCGATGTGGATATGGATGGATTTTTAAAGGACGTGAGCACCAAAGCCAAGGATGATATTAATGGTTTTGTGAATGATGCCGTAAAAACTTTTAATATTGCCAAGGATAAGGTGGAAAACCTGATAAAGATTATGGACCCGGGTGATGTATTTATGACTTTGCAAACGGCACAGATTGTAAACAAACCCGTGGACGAAGTAAAAGAAGCTTATCTGAAAGGAAAAGATAAAGGCTGGGGGCAAATTGCAAAAGAACTTGGTATAAAACCGGGCTCAGCGGAGTTTCATGCTATGAAAGATAAAATGAAAGGCAAAAAAGATAAGGGAGGAAAGGGTAATGGCAAAGGAAACGGTAAAGGAAAAAATAAATAATATTCCGGCAAGTTCAATAATTAAATAAAAAATATAAAATGGAAAATCAAAATTTCAGAAGCACCAACATCGATAAAATTGAATATACCAGTGTAGTTATTACGGGTAATTTATTACGCTCGGTTTTTGCATGGATGTCTGTAGCATTATTAATTACAACTTTGGCCTCGATGCTTTTTGCATTTGTACCCGGACTACTTCAGATGTTATTTACCCAGACAGAAGATGGTGGCTTTAATCTTTCGGCATTTGCATGGGTAGTGATGTTTGCACCGTTGGGCTTTGTTTTATTAATGTCTTTCGGATTTAATAAGCTTTCTTATCCTGCTCTTATCGGTGTGTTTTTAGCTTACGCTGCGGTGAATGGAATAAGTTTGAGCTTTATTTTTATGGTTTACTCGCTTGGCTCAATCGTAAATGTATTTTTAAGTACAGTTGCATTATTCGCTCTTATGGCCATTGCAGGGTACACCACCAAAACAGATTTAACCAAAATGGGAAGTATTTTAATGATAGGTTTATTTGGTATCATCATTGCTTCAGTCATAAACATCTTTATGAAAAGTGATACCATGGGTTTTATTACTAGCATACTTGGCGTGATAATTTTCACCGGTTTAACAGCATGGGATGTTCAGAAAATTAAAAACATGGCCGCCGAAGATGATGGCAGCACACCTTTTAAAAAGATGAGCATCATGGGTGCACTAACCCTTTATCTTGATTTCATAAATATTTTCTTATACTTATTACGTTTGTTCGGTAAGAGAGATTAAAACAAATGGTTGTCATGCTGCGCGCGAAGCGCAATGCAGCTTGAATAACAACAAA
>JAHEYE010000030.1:2499-26151 GCA_023251695.1 Sphingobacteriaceae bacterium
CAACGAAACGTCATGCTGCCCGCGAAGCGCTAGGCAGCATCTAAAAAGCCCGCATTTATGCGGGCTTTTTACTTACTGAAGGTTTAGTTCCACTCAGTCAAAAACCCCTTTAATCGAATTTTTTTGGATAAAACTACTAAAAAATGCAACTTGAATAATTATTTTAAGAATGAAGCATTTTTACTTTTTAGCGGTATTAACTTTTTTTTCGCTTTCTGATTTTTCGCAGGAAAAAGAAATGGTATGCGACGATGGCACTATTTTAAAAATATCTAATAATTCGTTAGCTAAAAATAATAATCCCGGTGTATCTCCAATGTCATGTGCATCGGGCTCGAACCTCGTCACCTTTTATGCAACTAATAATGCACAACGCGGACATATGTTCGATATCAATGCAGTAAATTGCGTAACGATTTTATGTTTTGAAATGAATTTTAATGTTGGGACCACTAACGTAGATATTTATACTAAGACGGGTACCCATGTAGGTTTCGAAGTTACCCCGGGTGCGTGGACATTGATTGGCTCTGCGGCTAATGTTGTATCAGCCGGGGTTAATTTGCCAACTGCCATTCCTATTGCAGTGAATCAACTTATAGCTTCCGGAGCTACCCGGGCATTTTATATTACACGCACAACAGCCGCAGGACCAACAGTTGCTTATACCAATGGTACGGCAGTAGGAAATGTTCTGGCTTCTGATGCAAATATTACATTACGCGAAGGTACCGGTAAGGAACTTTTATTCTCAACTAATTTTATACCGCGCCAATTTAACGGCAATGTATTTTATTCTGTTAACCCGCCCTGTGTATTACCAATTGAATTAACAGAATTTAATGTTGTGCAAAACGGAAATGTTGTTGACTTAAACTGGACAACAGCCTCAGAAAAAGATAACGCCTATTTCGCTATTGAAAGATCGGTGGATGGCAAAAACTTTGAAACACTAAAAAATGTAAATGGTGCAGGCAACAGTTCGACTATAAAAAAATATACCGAAACAGACGCACAGCCGCTCAAAGGAATTTCTTATTACCGCTTAAAGCAGGTTGATTTTAACGGACAAAGTAGTTATTCCGAATTAAGAACCGTTATTGTAAAAAATGCGGGTAAAACGTATGTTGCACTTAGTCCGAGCCCTGCACAAAATAACCTGAATATTGAATTTAATACTGATGCGAGTATTGTTTACACGATTGAAATTTCGGATATAGCTGGAAAAATAATTTCATCTTCGGCTATCACATCCGGAAAGGAATCTACAAAAACAAGTGTGGATGTAACGGAACTTAGTCGCGGGATGTATTTTGTTACCCTTAGTGGTAATAAAGATGCTGAGCGCCTCAAGTTTGTAAAAGAATGAACCCTTTTTTATCAGGTCTTACAGAATAAAAAAACCGCTGAAAGGCGGTTTTTTTTGTGACTTTTTGTTTTGTTTGTATTATGGAGGTATGAGATCCTTAATTTTTTTATTCATTTCCATCAATATGTTAGGCCAAAAGGCCCCAAAGCTGGATACAGTATTTTGCGATTGCGAGCAGGCCAGAATAATTCCTGTTAACGGAAATGCAAAGGTGAACAAAACTATACCGCCTGAAGGGCAAGGTACAAAACAGGAGATCAGTGAACACAAGCAACGAACCAAATACGCATTCGAAAAAGAACATCATAGTGCCTGGTATAAATTGATCATCAATACGAATGGTCATTTGTGCCTTAATATCACACCTTCAAAAAAAGAAGATGATTATGATTTCATGTTATTCAAAGGTGCTGCCAACGGATTTTGCGATAGTTTAAGCAGTCACCGTATTAAACCGGTAAGAGCTTGTATCTCCAGGGACAAAGAGGATCTGGACGGGAAAACAGGAATGAGTTATAAGGGCCGTAAGGAGTTTGTGAATGAAGGGGTAGGAGATGCTTATGTAACTCCGATTTATGTGACCAAAGGAGAAATTTATTATCTGGTATTGGATAATGTTTATGAAAAAGGCGAAGGGCATTCCATCCAATTTTATTTTGAAGAACCTGTAAAAATTAAAGGTGTAATTCTGGATGAGAAAAATAAACCCTTGATTGCGGAAATTGCTTTGACGAATCCAATAGGAGATACTGTTTTTCAAACAAAAAGTAATATGGATGGCACATATGAATTTGACGCACCGCTGAGAAGAAACCAAAATTATTCATTGAACTTTTATAACGACAGTACGTTTATTTTCACAAAGAATTTGACTTTAAAAGACAGTTCTTCTCTTAAGGATATCAGAACATTATTACCTTATTTACGAAAAGGTTTAAAATATTCGGTTGGGTCTATAAATTTTAAACCAGGATTAACTGAGTATTTACCTCAGGCATTACCCTCAATAAATAACCTTTATAAACTTCTTAAAAAGAATAAAAATCTTAAAATTAAAATAATTGGGCATTCGAATGGAAGAGGCTTTGAGTCTGAAAAAAGTATTTTAGCTTTTACAAATTCAAGAGCTGAAAGGATTAGCGGTTATTTGCTAAATAAGGGGATCGATAACAGTCGTGTTTATACTGAAGGACGTGGGGATAAAGAGATGTTATTTAAATTACCGGGAGCTACTGAAGAACAACAGGAACAGAACCGAAGGGTGGAGGTGCTTGTATTGGAATTCTAATGATAAAGTCATGCTGCCCGGCGAAGCCATAAGCAGCATCTCAAATAAAAAACCCTGAAGTTTGCTTCAGGGTCAATTTTATTTCGCAGCTTTTTTCGCTTTTTTAGGAGCCGCTTTGCCTTTTTTAGCTGCTGCGTTAGCTTTTTTTGCAGCTTTTTTCTTCGGACGTGTTCTACCATAGCTACCTATGTGTATTTTTCCGCGTTTTGAACGTTTATCGCCTTTTCCCATAGTTTTAATTAATTGTGGATGTAAAAGTAAAAAAATAAACCCAAATAACAACGCTTTCCCACCTTTTCGCCCTTATATGTATATTTACTAAAATATTAAGCCTGTCAAACACCTTTCATAAAAACGAACGCCTTTGCAGTAAAAAGCAAATCGATATTTTATTTGAGAAAGGACAAACCCTAAGCACTTTCCCTATAAAACTCATTTATTTGAGCTCAAAAGCAGAAGAAAAACCAGAGGTAAAAGCTATGTTTGTGGTGCCAAAAAAAAAGTTCAGGCATGCCAACGACCGCAATAAATTAAAACGCCGTATGCGCGAAGCTTACCGTGTGCAAAAAGAGGAGTTTTACCAAAAAGCAGGAGATTGTAAACTTGACCTTGCCTTTCTTTATTTTGGCAGTAAAGCTGAAGAATACGAAGTGATTTTTAAGGCCATTGCTAAACTTTTGAATAATTTAACGAAGCAAAATGCGACTAAGGGCGCCTAACTAAGGAAATTATGCTTAATTTTATTAAGGAATTACGGAACATATAATGAAGAAATTTTTTCAGAAAAAAACATACATCATCCTGATAGCTGCATTCGCTATTGGTTTAGCCTCTTTTGCGCCAACCGATTTATTTGAAGTTTCTAAAAACCTTGATATTTTTTCGAGTCTCTACCGTGAACTTAATACATCTTATGTTGATGAAACTAAACCCGGTCAATTAATGAAGACTGCCATTGATGCAATGCTGGAATCATTGGATCCTTACACAAATTATATTACCGAAAACGACATTGAGGATTTTAGGTATATGACCACCGGTGAATACGGAGGTGTTGGGGCATTAGTAACTGATATTGATGGAAAAATAGTTGTTGTGGATCCATACGAAGGATTTTCAGCACACCGCGCAGGTATCAGAGCAGGAGATGAGATTATTGAAGTAAACGGACAATCAGTAAAAGGAAAAAAATCAGACGATGTAAGACCGCTTTTAAAAGGCAATGCCGGCTCACCTTTAAAATTGAAGATCATTCATGCCGGACAAACAATTCCGATCGAGATGAGCCTTATGCGTGAGGAAATAAAAATTTCAGCCGTTCCTTATTCGGTTATGCTGAATGACAATACAGGCTATATTAAACTCACCAGCTTTACCGAAAACTGCAGTGTATTGGTAAAAGATGCTTTTTTGAAACTCAAAGAAAAGAACTGTAAATCACTAGTTCTTGATCTTCGTGGTAATCCCGGTGGTTTATTGAATGAAGCGGTTAATATCGTTAATTTTTTTGTTGAGAAAGGAAAAGAAGTTGTTTATACGAAGGGTAAAATTTCGGATTGGGAAAGAACTTACGTAGCCGTAAATAACCCTATCGATACTCAAATTCCAATAGTTGTATTAATTGATGAGAGTTCTGCATCGGCAGCTGAAATTGTTGCCGGCTCTTTACAGGACTTTGACCGCGCCGTTTTGATTGGTGCGCGTTCGTATGGAAAAGGTTTGGTACAGCAAACAAAGCCTTTGATTTACAATACCCAATTAAAAGTAACTGTTGCTAAATATTATATTCCGAGCGGACGTTGTGTGCAGGCGCTTGATTACACCAACAGGGATGAAGAGGGAAGAGTTGAGAAAGTTCCGGATTCATTGATTACTGCATTCAAAACCAAGGGCGGCAGAATTGTTTATGATGGTGCAGGCATTCTGCCCGATGTAAAAACAGGAGATCATAAGCTCAGCGACATCACTATGGCCTTGCTGAACAAAAACCTGATTTTTAATTATTCTACACAATACGCACTGAAACACGAAAAGATTGTTCCCGTTAAGGAATTTTCATTAAGCAATTCAGAGTTCGATGAATTCCTTGCTTTCTTAAAAGATAAAGATTACGGTTACAAAACAGAAACCGAACTCGTAATGGAAGAATTAAAAAAGGAAGCTGAGAACGAAAAATATTTTACAAACATCAAAACCGAATACGAAAAACTTGGTGCTAAGATCAATGCCGATAAAAAAGACGATCTGATCAAGCATAAAGAAGAAATAAAACAGTTTTTGGAAGAAGAAATCGCTTCACGTTATTATTTTCAGACCGGACGTTTGGGAGTTGGTATAAAATCTGATATGGATGTGAAAGTGGCTGTTGAATATTTGACTAACGAAGCCAAAGTAAAAAGTATTCTGACTACTATCGAAAAGCCCACCAAGCCTTTTAATCCGAGAAAGCGTTTTTAATTTAGTGAAGTATCCGGAAAACCAATTCCTTTAATAATTCTCCATTGGGAGTACCGTTGTTATCAACTCCTTTGGTTTTTAGATCACATTCTTTTAGTAAGCCAAAGATCTCCTTAAGCTTCCCCGGATTGTAATTACCTGCAGCGCGCGCATAACCATCCACAAAAAAAGGATTTACACCAAGAGCCTGAGCAGCCGTGAACTTGCTTTTATCGTGAAGGAAATGATACTTTAATATTTTAGAGAAATAATTATATAAAGAACCCATGATCATAACAGGATGATGCTCTTTTTCGTTGGCGGCAAAATAATTAATGATGCGATTAGCTTTTAAAATATCTTTTTTTGCCAACGCGTCCTGAAATTCAAAAACATTATATTCTTTACTGATGCCGATGTTATCTTGTACGGCCTCCGGAGTAATTTCACTTCCTGCCTGCAAATTAATGATGAGTTTATCGATCTCATTGGAGATTTTAGATAAATCACTTCCTAAAAATTCTGATAACAGAAAAGATGCTTTCGGACTAATCGTATATTTTTTTTCCTTAACGTAATTATTAATCCATTCAGGCACCTGATTATCGTACAATTTAGAAAACTCAACATACACCGCATTTTTTTGAATGGCTTTTGCCAAAGCACTTCGTTTGTCAAGCGTTTTGTATTTGTAACAGAAAACTAAAATAGTTGTTGGTTGCGGACTTTGTACATAAGCCTGGAATTGCGCTGCTGCATTTGATTTTTTGTCGGATTTACTATCGCTTTCCTCGTCATCATCAGCACTTTTATTTAATTCTTTTATGTTCTGCGCTTCTTTTACAATCACCACTTGATATTCGCTCATCATCGGAAATTGTTTCGCTAAACTTAAAATGGAAGCCAAATCAGTATCCTTTCCGTAAACAATAGTTTGATTAAATTCTTTTTCGCTGTCATCTAAAACATTTTTCTCGAGTGCATCTGAAATAACATCAATATAATAAGGCTCTTCACCGCATAAAAAATACACAGGCTTAAAAAGTCTGCGCTTAATATCTAATGTTATTTGATTGAGTTCTTTACTCACGGTTTAAAAACTTAAGTAAGGCATTAAACCATGTAAACCACCTTCGCGACCGAAACCACTTTCTTTATAACCGCCGAATGGAGAACTCGGATCAAATTTATTATAAGTATTCGCCCAAATAACACCGGCTCGTAATTTGCTGGTGAGATTAAATATTTTTGAACCTTTATCCGTCCAAACCCCGGCGCTTAAACCGTAAGGAATATTATTTGCTTTTTCAATGACTTCTTCAATGGTACGGAATGTTTGTATTGCTAAAACCGGACCAAAAATCTCTTCCTGGACAATGCGATGCGATTGCGACGTGTGTAAAAAAAGAGTTGGCTTACAGAAAAATCCTTTTGATGGAATGGAACAAGAACTTTGATACATTTCTGCACCTTCATCAATTCCAATTTTTATGAATTCATTTATTTTTTGTAATTGTTCTTTTGAATTTATTGCGCCTATGTCCGTATTTTTATCTAAAGGATTTCCTACTATTAAAGTTTCTAAACGTTGTTTTAATTTGCTAATAACAATATCGGCCACATTTTCCTGCACAAATAATCGTGAACCTGCACAACAAACATGCCCTTGATTAAAAAATATTCCATTCACAATTCCTTCAACGGCTTGGTCAATCGGCGCATCATCAAAAATAATGTTAGCGGCTTTTCCTCCTAATTCCAATGTTGCCTTTTTATTGGTGCCTGCAATTGACTTCTGAATTAGTTTCCCGACGTCTGTGCTTCCTGTAAATGCCACTTTATTTACTTTGGGGTGATTAACGATCGCAGCTCCTGTTTTTCCGAAACCGGTTACAATATTTACAACACCATCAGGTAAACCACTGTCGCGGATTAACTCAGCTAACTTTAAAGCTGTGAGTGGAGTAGTTTCAGCAGGTTTTAAAACAACGGTGTTTCCTGTTGCTAATGCAGGAGCAATTTTCCAGGCCGCCATTAATAATGGGAAATTCCAGGGAATAATTTGTCCGGCTACACCTAAGGATTGTGGTTTTTTATTGGGGAAAGCGTAATCTAATTTATCAGCCCAACCTGCGTAATAAAAAAAGTGATTAGCTGCCAAAGGAACATCAACATCTCTGCTTTCACGGATAGGCTTACCGCCATTCATACTTTCAATCACTGTGAACTCACGGGCGCGCTCTTGCATTAAACGTGCAATGCGGAAAATATATTTGCTGCGTTCTTTCGCAGGCATTTTCTTCCACACTTTATCGTAAGCATTTTTTGCAGCGTTCACAGCAAGATCAACATCTTTTTCATTGGCATCTGCTACTTCAGCTAATTTTTCTTCGGTAGCAGGATTGATAGTTGTATAATATTTTTTACTGTTTGGTTTTACAAACTTTCCATTAATAAATAAATCGTATTGCTTATTTAATTTAATATGCTCAGTTCCTTCAGGAGCAGCTGCATATTTCCAGTCTGTAAAAAATTCGTTTGTTGTATTTTCTTTATTCATAATTTATTTTTTCTCGCAAAGACGCAAAGGCGCTAAGTTTTTTAGTCGTTGCTGATATAATCTTTACTATAATAAACTCCTTTTTGTTCTTTGCCTAATTGTAAAATAATATCGTTGGCTAAACTACTGGCGCCGAAACGGAACCATTCGTTGCTCAGCCATTTGTTTCCTAATGTTTCGTGTAACATTACTAAATATTGTAAAGCGCCTTTTGCACTTGAAATTCCTCCTGCAGGTTTCATGCCAACCATTTTTCCGGTTTTGTGATAATAATCGTTTATCGCTTGTAACATTACTAGAGTGACAGGCATGGTTGCAGCAGGCTGAATTTTTCCTGTTGAGGTTTTTATAAAATCAGCCCCTGCTAAAATAGCTATGTCGGAAGCTTTACGTACATTATCTAAAGTGGAGAGTTCTCCTGTTTCCAAAATAACTTTTAATCTGGCTTTACCACAAGCTTCTTTAATGGCAGCAATTTCATCAAACACAAAGTTGTAATTGCCTTCTAAAAATTCACCTCTGCTAATTACCATATCCACTTCATCGGCTCCATCATTAACGGCTAATTTAGTATCGCTTAATTTTATTTCTAAAGTCGAATTCCCACTCGGGAAAGCTGTTGCCACGGAAGCCACTTTCACACCTGAATTTCCTAATGCTTTTTTTGCAACCTTCACAAAAGTAGGATAAACACAAACGGCCGCCACAGT
This sequence comes from Sphingobacteriaceae bacterium, assembly GCA_023251695.1. GTDB lineage: Bacteria > Bacteroidota > Bacteroidia > B-17B0 > Aurantibacillaceae > JAHEYG01. The sequence goes on from JAHEYE010000030.1 coordinate 10,863, forward strand.
CGGCAAACCTTTTATGTCATCAGCCGGATGCATGGCTTTGTAACACATTTGTTTTACTTTGCCTTCAGTATCTTTTCCTTCAAGAGTCGTTAAATCAATCATATTCAAAGCCAGTTTTAAGCCTTGAATTTTACTTTGTTTTTTTATGCTGCGGGAGTTAAAACGGGCTATTCGCTCTTCAATTCCAACCTGATCAACCGAGGGACTATTATTAAATTCCATTTCGCTATAAAAATAATTCTTTTTTTGCTTCATTAAGCTTAAATTTATTGAATAATTATGTCAGCATTTACACCGGTAGTTTTATGGATGACGGGCCTCTCAGGCGCCGGAAAATCAACCATTGCTTTTGCCCTCGAGAAAAAATTGCAGAGCGAAAATGTGTTATGTGAAGTTTTGGATGGGGATGTATTAAGAAATGGCATCAATAAAGGACTGGGATTTACCGAAGCCGACCGCTACGAAAACATCCGTCGCACCGCCGAAATAGCTAAACTGCTATGCTCCAACAACTTTATTGTTATTTGCAGTTTAATTACACCGACTAACGATTTGCGCGACATAGCTAAATCAATTTTGGGAGATAAATTTAAGCTCGTTCATATCGCAACTTCGCTTGAAATTTGCAAAAAACGTGATGTAAAAGGTTTGTACGGTAAGGCTTTAAAGGGTGAAATTCCCAACTTTACAGGAATATCTGCCCCTTTTGATGCGCCTGAAAAAGCTCATTTTATTATTGATACACAAAACCAGTCGGAAAACCAGAGCGTTGAGGCGCTTTATGCTTTTTTAAGAGATTTACATTAAGTGGAGTCTGAATACTTGGTAATTTTATAGGAATGTTTTTTTGCAAACATATTGAGAAACTGATTCATTACCAAAGCAAAGGTAAGATGGAAGACCAGTTGAGTTTTGTTATTTTTGATTCGGCTAAAGAAGTGGAAAAAGGTCATTGGAACGAAGTGCTTCAGGATCGGAATTTATTTTTGGATTTAAAATATCTCACTACGCTAGATGCGATTGCTCCTAAAAACTTCCAGCCCCGTTACATTATTATTTATAAGCATACACTGCCTTTTGCAATTGCTTATTTTCAGGTGATAGATTTTCAGGCCGGTGTTTTTGGTGAATTATTAGAAAGCAAAATCAACACCGTAAAATCAAATAGCGCTAAATTATTTGAGAATTACATTGGTAATAATAAGGAAGAAGTACTGATGCGTTTATTAACCTGCGGGAATAATTTTGTAAGCGGTGAGCATGCTTTTTTATTTAAAGATAAATTACCGAAGCAGGAAGAATTTAAAGTTATTGAAGATTTAATTGAGCGTTTAGGAAGTAAAGAAAAGTTACGTGGAAAAGTTTCGGCGGTAATGGTAAAAGATTTTGAATCGCCTGTATTGCAAAGAGCCAAATGTTTTTTTGATCGTGACAAATACATTGAATTTAGTGTAGAGCCAAACATGGTAGTGGATATTCCTAAAAATGTTAATTCGGTGAGTGAATATGTTGCTTTGTTCTCAAAAAAATACCGCAACCGCGCCAAGGGAATTTTAAAAAACGCGGCCAGCCTTGAAGTAAAAACACTTAGCGAAGAAGAACTAAAAAAAGAAAATAAAAACATTTACAAATTATACGAGCAGGTGTTTAGTAACGCCAAATTTAAATTAGTAAAATTACCTGAAAATTATTTTTTGGACTGTAAGCGTAATTTCCCAGACAAATTTACGGTAACCGCATTTTACTATAATAATAAAATGGTAGCTTTTACTTCCGGAATTGATTTAAGCGAAAGTTTATTGGAAGCACATTATATTGGTTTTGATTATGAACTCAACAAGGAAATTGATTTGTATCAAAATATTTTATATAATTTTTTGGAGCAGGCGATTGTCTTGAAAAAATCACGTTTAAATTTGGGACGAACTGCAGGTGAAATTAAAAGTACAATTGGTGCGCACGCACAGGAGTTAACCTGCTACGTTAAGCCACAAAACACAGTTTCCCGTTTGGTATTAAAACCATTTATTTCTTTCCTTCAGCCTAATGATTGGGTACCCAGAAATCCTTTTAAAGAGGAATCTTTGAGTATTAGTTAGATTTTAAATGAAAGTTTAACCAACCTTTCAAGTAAATAAACGTACTGTATAGCATGAGAAACACTTTACTTACATCATTAATAGTTTTTGCAGTTGCGTTTATGCATTCTCAAAACCCTAACTTCGTTTGGGCTTCCCAGGTAAGCGGTAATGGGTGTAGCAATATTGGTGTTTCTATTAAAACAGATGCTCTTGGTAATGTTTACTCTACAGGTACATTTGATACTATTACTGATTTTGATCCGGGACCGGGCACGTATACTTTAGCCTCTTCGGGCTACACTGATATTTACATAAGTAAATTGGACGCTTCAGGTAATTTCGTTTGGGCAGGGCAAATGGGAGGGACTTTTGTAGAATATACTTCAGGGATTTTTATAGACAATTTGAGTAATGTATATACCACGGGATATTTTTACAGTAGTGTTGGAGATTTTGATCCAGGGTCCGGAACTTATACATTAGGAATGACAGGTTTTGGCAACGGTTTTATTTCAAAAGCCAATTCTGCCGGAAACTTTGTTTGGGCAAAAGGGTTTTCCGGAGGCCGAGTATTTTCACATTCAATTTTTGTTGACGCTTTTGGTTCAGTTATAACTTGTGGAACTTTCAAAGACACTGTAGATTTTGACCCTGGTCCTGCAACATTCACATTGGCATCGGTTGGATCTTCCTTCAATGGGTTTATTTCTAAGTTGGATGCTAGTGGTAATTTCATTTGGGTAGAGCAAATTAAAGGAACAACTTCAAGTTCTATGAAATCTATTGTAACGGATGGAATTGGTAATTTCTATTGTACAGGTATTTTTGAGGGAACTTGTGATTTTGATCCTGGTGCAGGCACTTACAATATGACAGTAGGAACGTTTAAGGACCAATTTATTTTAAAACTAGATGCTAGCGGAAATTTTCTTTGGGCTAAACAAATCGGCGGCGGCTTAGGAATTGTCGATCCATCTTCTATTGGAATTGATGCGTCAAATAATATTTTTACGGCAGGTAGTTTTAATACTACTGCTGATTTTGATCCGGGAGCACCCGTATATAATTTGGTTGCAGGTCCATCTTTTGATGAGTATGTATTAAAATTAGATGGTTCTGGAAATTTCGCTTGGGCCAAACAAATAAGGGGTATAGGAAGAGCAATGGATATAGATATGAGCGGTGATATTTATACCACTGGAACTTTTGACGACACAACTGACTTTGATCCTGGCATTGGCACTTACACATTATGTCCAAATGGAAATATTAAGACAGATATTTTTATTTCAAAACTCGATAACTCAGGAAATTTTCTTTGGGCTAAACAACTTGGAGATACTTCATGGGATGAAGGGTATGGAATTGATGTTGATTTGAATTTAAACGTATATACCACTGGATATTTCAGATTAACTCCTGATTTTGATCCGGGACCTGGAACATATACTTTAACCGGATTAGGGGGAAAGGATGCCTTCGTACATAAAATGTGTCAGGTTTCATGTGCTACCGGAATTGAGGAAAGTGTTAAAGAAAATAGTTTTGTTATATATCCTAATCCGGCTTCAAATAATTTATTTATTTCGATGGAAGAAGATTTCAATAATTCAGAGATCGAAATAATAAATTACCTAGGGCAAAGTGTGTTTAAGGATAAGTTTAGAGGCAATCTGGATATTTCAAATCTTACCGATGGAATTTATACCTTGCAGGTAATTTCAAAAAACAGCATTGCTCATAAGCAATTTGTTATCGTAAAGTAATTACCGATTTAACTCCTTATCATACCTCACAAAAATATTGATCCAAATCAATCGTGAGAGCCAAAAATTTAAGGGAAATAAGATCAGAACACTTCCTAAAAAAATAAAAAGGAAATAAAGTATATCCATATCAAATAACACAACCATAATTAAAAACAAACCGATCCCGAGTCCGATGTTCATCGCGTAACTCACATACATCGCACCGAGATAATAGCCGCTTTCTTTTTCAAAATCCTCATTGCATACTACACAATGGTCGTACATTTTACCAAGCTGAGAAAAACTGTAAGGATGTTTGCTTTTAAAAAAAGGACCTTTATGGCAGTGCGGGCATTTATTGGTTAAGATACTGTATAGCTTAGTGTCTTTGAACATGAGGTAATTTAGCCACTAAAACTCCAAAATGCTAAATTTCACTAAACTTAGTGGGGTTTTGTGCTTTAGTGTTTTTGTGGCGATTAGGATTTAGAACAAGTACTGATTTCAGTCAGCGGTGCATTAGTTTTACTTATGGCAGCAAAACCTCCGGCAATATCCATTAACTTCTCAAAGCCGCGTGATTTTAAAATAGAAGCGGCAATCATGCTGCGGTAACCGCCTGCGCAATGAATGTGGTATTCCTTGTTTTTATCAATGGTATCTGTCCATTCATTAATAAAATCCAAAGGTTTGTTCGGTACATTTTTAATGTGCTGATTATCGTACTCACCCGGCTTGCGTACATCCAGAATGCTAATGCCATTATTTATTTTTCCTGCAAACTCTTCGGCGCTAACTGATTTGATTGATGCAATTTCTTTTCCTGCATTTTTCCAGGCCTCAATGCCACCTTTTAAATACCCTAAACAATTATCATAACCAACTCTGCTCAAACGCATCACCACTTCCTCTTCACGTCCCTGTGGCGCAACCAAAACTATTTTTTGTTTTAAATCAGTAATCAAGGCACCAACCCAAGGGGCAAATTGCCCGTCGATACCAATGAAAATAGAATTCGGAATATGTTCTTGAGCAAATTCCTGAGGTTTGCGTACATCTAAAATCAAAACATCATCCTCATCTGCCAATGTTTCAAATTCGTTTGCCGGCAATGCTTTACTGCCTTGTTCCATCACCGCATCAAAAGCAGAATATCCATTTTTATTTAAGGCAGCGTTCTTCGCAAAATATTGTGGCGGTGGTATAATACCCGTAGTTAATTCGGTCACAAATTCTTTTTTCGAATTCATAACCAAAGCATAATTTTTTTGTTTCTGATTTCCTAAAGTATCAAATGTTTCCTTGCTCATGTTTTTTCCGCAAGCAGAACCTGCGCCGTGAGCCGGATATACAATCACATCATCAGGCAATGATTTGATTTTGTTTTGTAACGAATCAAATAACATACCAGCTAAATCTTCCTGCGTTAAGTCACTTTTAATGGCTAAATCCGGACGGCCTACATCACCAATAAATAAAGTATCACCACTGAAAATGCAATATGGCTTTTTGTTTTCATCCAATAATAAATAAGTTGTCGATTCTAAAGTGTGCCCAGGTGTATGTAAAACTTTAAGTGTAAGATCCCCGATTTTAAATTCTTCACCATCTTTTGCCACGTAACTTTCGTAATCGGTTTTCGCGTTCGGACCAAAAACGATTTTAGCACCTGTTTTTTTTGCAAGATCAACATGTCCCGAAACGAAATCGGCATGAAAATGTGTTTCGAAAATGTATTTTATTTTCACACCATCTTTTTCAGCGCGTGAAGTATAAGGTTGGGTTTCGCGAAGCGGATCAATGATTGCGGCTTCTTTTCCTGATCGGATATAATAAGCGCCTTGCGCTAAACATCCGGTATAGATCTGTTCTACGTGCATGGGGGACTATAATAAAAAGAGTTCTTTAACTATTACAAAGATACCTACAATAAGGGTAAACCACCCGAAAGCGGGCTTCAGTTTATTAGCTGAAATTTTCACTGAAATGATATTCCCAACCAATATGCCGGCTATGCAAATACCTGAGGCCATCAATAAAACCGTCCAATTTATGCTTAAATGACCTAAATTTCCTGTAAAACCTACCAACGAATTAATAGCAATGATACAAAGTGAGGTTCCAATCGACTTTTTTACAGGAACCCTTATAAAAAACAGTAAAACGGGCACAATAATAAAGCCTCCGCCGGCACCAACAAAACCTGTTAAAAAACCAACTAAAATGGCCAGTAAAATAACAAAGTAGATACGGATGGGAGATTTCGAAAACTCCTCCCACATGGCATCATTACGGTAGTTTACTTTTTGTTTTTTTATCATGCTATACGAGGAAGAAAGTATCAAAACAGCAAAAACCAACATAATGAAAAGCTGCTTTGTAACGGCATAATTACCTATAGTAAAAAACTCGTTTGGCAGTCCCGGTATAAGATATTTCCTTACTAAAAAAACAGTAATTAACGAGGGTACAGCAAATTGCAAAAGAGACTCAAAACTGATATCGCCTCTTTTGATAAAAGCAAAACCCCCAATAAGGGAAGTGAGGCCCACAATAAATAAAGAATAACCGGTTGCTACCTCGGCAGGATAGTGCATTAGATAAACCAAAACGGGTACACTTAGTATAGAACCACCACCACCAATTAATCCCAAAATAAGGCCAATGAGTAAAAATAATCCGTATGCAATTATGGTTTCCAGAATAGAAGAAGTATGTTGACAAACTTAAGCATTTATCATATTATTTTAAGGGAACAAATGTTATAATAATTTGCAAAAAAGCCTTATTTTAGTAAGTCGTTGTATGAAAATCGGAGTTAAGATTACCGTTACTTTTTTTGCTATTGCCTTCCTTTCCATGTTGGTTATCGGGGTTATTAGTTACAAGCGCACTAAAAGCTCTTTTGAAAAACAATCTTTCGAAAAATTGACCACTGTACGCGAAATGAAAGCAAATCAGATTCAGGATTATTTCAATGGAACTTTTGCAGTACTCCAACAAATAGACGATGTGTGTAATTGGAATAAAAGCATAAACAATTAAAAAGATTATTTTCATATTCATTTTATTTTCTGCCGTGAATTTATTTTCACAGCGGGCAGATTCTTTATGGGCATTATATAAAAGTCCTAAAAGTCATGATACAACAAAACTCGCCGCGTTGTACGAATTAGCATGGGATTTGTTGTATACGAATCCCGATTCCACATTTATTTTAGGTCAGAAGCAATTGGAATTAGCCCGCGAAAAGAAATTAAGAAAACTGGAATCTAAAGCGATGAATACAATTGGTGCTTCATTTCAGGTGAGAGGAAATTACGTAAAAGCAATTGAATCGTATCAGCAATGCCTTAAGATTATGGAGGAGCTCGGCGATAACAGGGGAATCGCCGCTGCCATGGGTAACATTGGGAGTTTGTATATTGATTTAAAAGATTTCAGTAAAGCATTAGGTTATCAGATGCGCTGTTTAAAATTAGTTCAACAAATTGGAAACATTGAGGGCGTGGCCAGTTCATTAAATAACATCAGTATTATTTATACCGGATTAAGGGATTATGATCAGGCCATCAGTTACGCGGAAAAAAGTCTTGATATGTATGATCTGTTAAAAGATAATTACGGCATTGCTTCCGCAAATGGTAATATCGGAAATTTATATTTCGAGCGCAACCTGTTCGAAAAAGCATTACCCTATCAGTTAAAAGCCCTTGCACTCGCCAATAAAGAAGGATATACTTATTTGTCGATTACCACAGGCGCCGAAATCGGTAACACATATCACAAGATGAAAAAAAATGATGTGGCGCTTAAATACGTTAACGAAGCCGAACGTTTATTAAAAAAAGATCCTGATGCTTCAGCACAAATGGCGGTGTCTTCAGTTTTGTCGGATGTTTATCAGGCTTTGGGAAATTACAAAGAGGCCTTCAGGAATTATGAAATTACTCAAAGGATAAGAGATAGCTTATTTCGTGGAGATGTACAAAAGGAGTTGACGCAAAAGGAATTACAAATGGAGTTCGATAAGAAATTAGTGGCGGATAGTTTGAAAAATGCGGACGAGAAAAAAGTAACTGATGCATTGATTCTTGCAAAAAACACACAAATTGAAAAAGACAGAATTCAAAAATTTGCCTTGTATGGTGGACTAATATTGTTATTTGTGGGCGGTGGAGTGATGTACAATCGTTTTCGTATCATCCGGAAACAAAAAGAAATAATCGAATTAAAAAACAAGGAAACCGAAGAGCAGAAAATTATCATTGAAGAAAAACAAAAGGAAATATTATCATCCATTTCTTATGCTAAACGTTTGCAGGAAGCAATTTTGCCGCCTATGAGTTTAATAAGGGAAAATCTGCCGGAATCGTTCGTGATATATAAACCAAAGGATATTGTGGCCGGCGATTTTTATTGGATAGAAGTGGTAAATAGAGATAACATACTTATTGCAGCAGCCGATTGTACGGGTCATGGTGTGCCCGGTGCTATGGTAAGTGTTGTATGCAGCAACGCTTTAAACCGGACTGTAAAAGAATTTGAGATTACCGATCCGGGTAAAATATTAGATAAAACCAGGGAACTGGTTGTAGAAACTTTTGAACGTAGCGAAACTGAAGTGAAAGACGGAATGGATATTTCACTTTGTTTACTCAATAAAAAAACAAAAGTATTGGAGTGGGCAGGTGCTAATAATCCATTGTGGATTGTGAGGAACGAAAAAATAATAGAATTTAAACCTAACAAGCAAACCATCGGAAAAGTTGATAAACCCTCAAAGTACGAAACACACAAAGTGAAATTAGAGAAGGACGATAACATTTATATTTTCACGGATGGTTACGCCGACCAATTCGGCGGACCAAATGGTAAAAAATTTAAACATCATCAATTAGTCGATTTAATGTGTGCTATCAGCACTTTAACCATTAACGAGCAGAAAGTAAAACTGGAAAAAGAATTTACCGATTGGAAAGGCGATCTCGAGCAGGTGGATGACATTTGTGTTATTGGTATAAAGATTTAAAATATGCCGCGTTTTTTTGTAGATAAAAATATTGCCAAAGCAAAGACCATTGATACGCAGGTTTACAAAAGCCCTGAATGTTTTGTAGAAGCAAAAGAAAAAATATTTTCAGCTTCCTGGCAATTTATCGGCGATGAAAGCTTAGTAAAAGAAGCGGGCTCTGTTTCCCCTCTGATCCTCCTTGAACATTATTTGAACGAGCCACTGGTGCTGACTAAAGACCGCGAAAACAAATTGCATTGTCTGAGTAATGTTTGCACCCACCGCGGTAATTTACTAGCCCATGAGAGATGCAAGGTAAAGAACATTGTGTGTAAGTATCATGGCCGGCAATTTGGCTTGGATGGCAAGTTTATATCTATGCCACAATTTAAAGAAGTGGAAAATTTCCCCTGTGAGGATGATAATCTCCATCAATTACAGCTTTTTAGCTGGGGTAAATTATTGTTTACTTCTTTGAATCCTAAAATACCTGCTTCTGAATTTTTAGCTGAAATGATGAAACGTATGGATTGGTTTCCTGTTGAGAAACTAAGCTTCCGTAAGGACCTATCAAAAGATTACACTGTAAAAGCAAACTGGGCCTTGTATTGTGAAAATTATCTCGAAGGTTTTCATATTCCTTTTGTTCATGCAAGTCTGAATGCTGTTCTTGATTTCAGTGAGTATACTACGGAAGTGTTTAAATATTCGAATTTGCAGATTGGGGTTGCCAAAAAAGGCGAAGCTTGTTTTGATTTGCCAACATCTTCCCCCGATTACGGAAAAAATGTAGCAGCTTATTATTTTTGGGTATTTCCTAACATGATGTTTAACTTTTATCCATGGGGTTTATCGGTTAATGTGGTTCAGCCGATGAATGTAAGCGAATGCAAGGTTTCTTTTTATACCTATGTTTCCGATGCAAGTAAACTAAACAGTGGAGCAGGAAATGGTTTGAATGAAGTGGAGCAGGAAGATGAAGAAGTGGTCGAGAATGTTCAAAAAGGAATCCGGTCACGTTTCTATAAACACGGCCGTTATTCGGTAACCCAGGAAAAAGGCACGCATCATTTTCATTGCCTGCTCGCAGAATTTTTTGGTGAATGAGCGGTTTTACACGCACACTTGGTTTAAAGGCAACAATTGCTATTGTCATAGGAGGCGTTATAGGCTCGGGCATTTTCATGAAGCCAGCTTTAATGGCTTCACAACTTGGTTCCCCATTATTGTTATTGAGTGTTTGGTTAGTTGCAGGATTGGTAAGCATGTTTGGTGCCTTATCAAATTGCGAGCTTGCTACTTTATTTCCGGAAACGGGCGGGCCATTTGTCTTCTTTAAAAAAATCTACGGAAATGTTTTTGCATTTACTTATGCGTGGGCAGCTTTTGCCGTTGTTAATACAGCCGGAAATGCTTCCATTGCTTATGTCTGCTCACAATACACAAATTATTTTATTGAGTTACCAAGATTTTCAAATGAAACCGAACATTTACTTCGGTTAAATATTCCCGCTATCGGAACTATTTTGCCTTTAGAAAATTTTGGTGTAAAAACAATGACTGTTATTTTAGTTTGGGTATTAAGCGTTATTAATTGCAGAAGCGTAAAACATGGCGCGGCTTTACAAAGTATTCTTACTTTATTAAAAGCAGTAGCAATTGTATTATTAATCGGCGGAATATTTTTTTCTTCAAAAGGTTCAGTCCATAATATGGTTTCAAATGCGCAAGGGATGCCTTCCGGTTGGGCTTTAATTGGTGCTTATATGGCAGCCATCTCGGGGGCGTTTTGGGCTTATGATGGTTGGAATAATATTACGTTTGTCGCCGGGGAAATTAAAGAGCCTCAAAGAAATATTCCGAAAGCTTTATTCAGTGGTTTGTTTTTTTGCATTGCTGTTTATACACTAATTAATCTCGCTTATATATATGCTTTACCCATTGAAGCAATGGCAAATTCTTCATTTGTTGCTTCAGATGCAGCTTCCATTTCGTGGGGACCAATTGGCGCCGGTATAATTGCATTGCTGGTTATTCTTTCAACTTTAGGTGCAGCCAACGCAAACGTATTGGCAACTGCACGTACAACCTATGCGATGGGTGAAGACAATAAATGGTTTTCAAATGCGGCAAAAATTCATCCTAAAGTTAATACACCCTCAAATGCTTTAATTTTTAATGGCGTTTGGAGCAGTGTTTTAATTTTCAGTGGTTCGTTCGATATGTTAACGGATATGCTGGTATTCGTCACCTGGTTTTTTTATGGAATGAGTACATTAGGAGTTATTATTTTACGGTTTAAAATGAAAGACGCGGATCGTCCTTATAAAGTTTGGCTGTATCCTGTTGTTCCCGTAATATTTTTAGCTTTTGTAACTTTCTTTTTATGCACAACTGTTTATACGGATGTAACGAATTACAACAATGGCTCAAACCTTTTAATCAATTCTGTCTTGGGAATTGTAATTACTTTAATAGGAATTCCTGTTTATTATATGTCGAGAAAGGGAAAATAATTTTTATGCATTTAACTTTAAATATTAATTATATCTTTATTACAAAATAAAAAATATGGCAAAGCGGATAATAGTATTAGTTCATGGCTGGAGTGTGCATAACACGGATTCTTATGGTGGTTTAGCCCAACGTTTGGAAAATGAAACAGTAAAAGATCCTAGCCTCGAATTAGAGGTGAAACAAATTTGGCTCGGAAAATACATCAGTTTTAAAGATGAAGTACGTGTTGACGATATTTCCAAAGCCTTTGAGATTGCTTTAAAGGAAGTAGTAAAGCAGGGCACAAAATGTATTGCCATAACACATTCAACAGGCGGCCCGGTTATCAGAAACTGGATAGAGAAATTTTATACACATAACAATAAATTAACGGATTGTCCGCTAACTCATTTAATTATGTTAGCACCTGCTAATTTTGGTTCGGCATTGGCGCAACTGGGTAAATCAAGAGTATCGCGTTTAAAATCCTGGTTCGAGGATGTAGAGCCCGGACAAGGTGTTTTAGATTGGCTTGAATTGGGAAGCAGTGATGCCTGGAAATTAAATATGAATTGGGTAGCAGGCTCTGAAGAATTCATGAAAGCAGGGAATATCTTTCCATTTGTAATTACCGGACAAACCATTGACAGGAGTGTTTATGATCATGTAAATCCCTATACAGGTGAGTTGGGTTCTGATGGGGTAGTGCGTGCAGCTTCGGCTAATTTGAATTGCAATTATATCAGACTTGAACAGCAGCAGCCAAAAGGAAATGAAGCTGAGGTCACGTTTGTTATTAAGGAACAAAAATCTTCTTCAGAAACAGCTTTTTTGATCGTACGGGATAAAGCTCATTCGGGGGACAAGATAGGTGTGATGCGTAGTATTAAAGCAAATAATGAAGCACACGAAACACTTACTGGAATCTTACAGTGTATTAAAGTTAGTAGCAGCGGTGATTATAAAAAAGTCTGTGATGATTTTACCAAACAAACCATCGTTGCACAAAATGATCCCGAAGAGCAGATCGAAGTCGATTTGAAATTTTTATTACCGGATAAATCTTTTATTACCGATCCTAAAAGCATGTTGATCGTAAAAATTACAGACGATGAGGGAAGGGATATTGGCGATTGCGATATTGTGTTCACGGGTCCGGAAAACGATCCCGATAAATTACCGAAGGGATTTTTATCAGACCGACAGAGGAATTCTATCAGTACGGGAATAGTTACCTTCTTCTTTAACTATACGGCAATGGCCGGTGGTCCTGAAATTAAGTATAAAGACAAAGTTTTAAGAGATAAAAAAGCAGGAGCAGGGCATTTGGGTTTGTTAATCGACCCTCATAATAATTCGGGCTTTGCACATTACATTAAGGGAAGGATAAATGCTTCGGCGGATCAGGTGGCAGGTATTTTAAAACCAAATCAAACTACATTGATGGAAATTGTGATGAAACGTGTGGTACATGAGGGCACATTCAGAATTACGCAAAACCGGAGTGCTGAAGAATTTAAGGATGCGGATAAGGGAAAAATTATTTAATTATTTCCCTCCAATATTTTTTATGTAGGTGTTAATGGAATCGATAGTGCTTTTTATGCTTTTTAAATTAGAATTGGCATTGGTGAGCATTTCCAGAAAAATTTTTTCATATTCGGCGGTATATGCTTTCTTGGGTTTCAGAAAATCTATTGCCTTTATCAAATCCTGCTTCGGAATCTCCAGCAGTTGTTTAGCTTTTTTACATATCGCTGCATTGGGATGTTTGCCCATTTTTTGGTTCTGAAAGTTCAAAAATTTATTGTAATGTACTGAAGCTACCAATAAGTAATCTGAAGCGGTGTTATTTACATAAACATCAAGGTCACGCATGAAAGTATTATTTTCCCGATCATACAGGTGTGAATGTAAGGCGTCTATGTATTTTTGTTCCGTATTTGTCAGTTTAATATACTTGACAATGGAGTCTTTATAATTGAGATTAGACTCAGATAAACTGTCTTTTGAATCAAAAAATTGATTTTTAGATACTGGTCTTATGAGTAATTGCCACATAGGATCTAATGGCAAATGGTCTTTAATGAATTCTTCTGGCTTAGAAAAGAAGTACTTATCAGAAAAGCGACTAACGTATTGATTCATGGAATTTACAAATCCCCCTGACCAAGTTACGTCAATTAATTTCCAATTACTATCAGCTCTAACAACGTTCCAAGCGTGAAGTATATCGGTATTTACTTCACCATCCGGAAGTTTGCTGTATCCTCCAACCAGATATGATTGAATAGATGAAGCTTTACAGAATTTATTAAGTAAGGTAGAAAAACCTTCACATACAGCTTTTCTTTTTGCAAAAACTGTATCCGCAGTTTGCGATGTGCCTGAAGTTGCTTTCACATTCATTTTGGAAAGACTTATTATATTACTAAGATGTTCAACATCGTAATTAATATTAGTAGCTGTCCAGCTATAATACGCTCTTATTTTATCTTCTTCAGAAAAAAAATGTTTTTCAACGAAAGAGACTATAGAATCAAAGGGTGGATTTTTACCCTTACTAAAAGCATAAATCTTATTGTCTATAGTGTTATAGTAATCAACTTTTGTTAACTGACAGAAGCAATCGTTTCCGTATAAATACGCTAACATTATGAACGTAAAGATTCTCAAGTTTAACCGTTTTTTAAGGGTTGTAACAAATGTTCCAGCCCATTTAGTTTTATTTCGTACATGGTTTGTAATTGCAGACCTAATTTTCCCTTTGGGAAACCTTTACGGTTAAACCATTCCAGGTAACTAACGGGTAAATTACAAATAAGGCAGCCTTTATATCTCCCGAATGGCATTTCTATTTTTACCAGATCAAGAAGTAATCCGGGTTGAGCCTCCATCATAATGCAACCTCCGAGAAATAAATCTTTTTAAGATTATAATTATTAATTTTAGCATCAATATTAGTGCCGTTAAGAACATCAAATTCTTTTGTGCGGTTAAGGAAATAACCTCTATCAATACCATGTGGCATATCCAGTTCAGCAATTGTTTTTTCGAGATTTTCCACCGGACTGTCAGGCTGGCCAAGGTGAAACATGAATTCTGCGGAGTAATTTTTCTTGCTTAATTCAGAAAACAATGCATCCAGGTTTTCCCCAAAAGGCAAACCGTAAAAAGTGTCGGCTAAAAAGTGAGGGAAATTAATAATTAACGCATGAGCATGTTCTTCTCTTAATTTTAATTGCTTATTAGTGAGATCGCCTAATTTTTTCCAAAGGCCAAGCTCTATTCCTTGTTTAATAGTCGGGACCAATAATTTTCCGTTTTTCCACACCTTCATATCACTTTTTAACCAGCTCCACGGACTGCGTATTGGTAATTTGTGATTTAATTTCGGGCTTTTAAATGCTGCAATGGTTTGGATATAATGCTCAAAGAAATCAACATCCAAATATGAAATACCATGATGATTCGTAACATGATCTATGGGAACTTCGCCAAGCCATTCGTTCAATAAATTCAGTTGCGCATTTAGTTCCTGCTCCAGATGATTAAGTTCTATCGTATTAAACGGATAATTTTTCGCTTCGTAGAATTCGAATTTACCGTCTGGTGTTTTTTTATTGTCCACTAAAGTTGATTTTCCGGTGATGGCCCCTCCGGAAGTTAAGCTGAAATGAAGTCCGATGTTAAACGTATAGAAGCCTGAATTTTTTTCCTTCAGCTCTTCCCTTAGTTCAAGAAGCGTTTGCATTCTCGACTTTGAAGTAGGGTGGGTAACAAAAGCGGTTACCGTATTTATTTTTCCTTCCCGTAACGCGCGGACGATTCCATTATCGATAAAATCGCAGGCCCCATAGTCGTCAGCAGTTAAAATTAAACTTCCCATCGGATTAAATTTGTTTTAAAAAAAATCGGGCCACATAAAGTGGCCCGAAGATAATTTGAAA
>JAHEYE010000200.1:0-1505 GCA_023251695.1 Sphingobacteriaceae bacterium
TGCGCCTCAACTTCTGGCCAAAGGTAAAAGTAAAATACCCAACCGATTTAAAAGGACAACTATATGTCCCATCCATTAATTGGCTTCTGTGTGTTGGATGCGTTTTCGTTGTTTTATATTTCCGTGAGTCAGCAAATATGGAAGCGGCCTATGGCCTAACAATTATTTTAGGAATGTTTATGTCGTCACGCCTGCTCGCATTCTTTATGCGGATAAAAAAGTATCCGATGATATTTATTTATGCATTTATTTTTACCTACATCATCATCGAAGGCTCTTTCCTGATTGCGAACCTTGAAAAATTTACACGTGGTGGATACATTACTTTATTAATTGCAACTATTCTTTCCCTGGTCATCGCGGTTTGGTACACGGCGAAAAAAATCGGACAACGTTACACGGATATGGTCAAACTTTCCGACTACCAGCAATTCATCATTGATCTTAGCCGCGACGAATCTATTTCGAAATACGCCACGCATTTGGTGTACATGACCTCTGCAAATAAAGCAGATGAAATAGAACAGAAAATAATTCATTCCATTTTACAGCGCCGGCCAAAACGTGCCGACATTTATTGGTTCGTACACGTGAATGTGGTTGATGAGCCATATAGAATGGAATATAAAGTAAATCATATTGCAGAAGATGATATTATACGCGTTGATTTTAAATTGGGATTCAGGGTAGCACCACGTATTAATTTAATGTTCCGTAAAGTGGTAGAAGATCTCGTGGCCAATAAAGAAGTGGATATCCGTAGCCGCTACGAATCATTAAATAGAAACAATATCAGCGGCGACTTTAAATTCGTTGTTGTAGAAAAATATTTGTCGTATGATAATGAGATTCCTTTTTTCGAAAAAATAATTCTCAGTGTTTATTATTTCATAAAGCCCTATACCCTCAGTGAAGCAAAGGCTTTTGGTTTGGATAGCAGCTCAGTAAAAGTTGAGAAATTCCCGATGATCTTCAGGGCACCGAAATTAATTAACCTGAAACGGATAGAGGATAAGGCCGGGAATTATCAGTGCTAACTAAGAAGAAAAAGTTATTTTCGCCAACGTTCCGTTATCATTTGTAAACTCCATCTTGCTGTTTAATTGCTCAGCAAGCATTTGAATCAGTTCCATGCCTAAACTATGCGTTTTCAATTTGGCGGTGTCGAAGCCCTTGCCGTTATCGCGTACGCTCAACACATAAGTGTTATCGGTTTCATTTTTACTAAAAGTAATTTTAATGATTCCAGAATCTGTTTTCTTAAAGGCATGTTTATATGAATTGGTTACCAATTCGTTTACAATCAATCCTAACGGGATGGCCGTATCCAGATCGATATTAAGATTATCACAATTTAAATCGGTTACAACATTCGACGAAGCGCTGCTATACGATTTTTCTATTTGCGATAGCAAAGTGCTCAGATAATCAGAAATAGAAACATTGAGCATATTGTTTTTGCTGTACAACAATTGATGGATGAGCGCCATGGAATTGATGCGTAA
>JAHEYE010000200.1:1605-6578 GCA_023251695.1 Sphingobacteriaceae bacterium
TCTTTTTTGAGTGGCGGAATGGCTTCTCTGTATTTTTTACGTTTAGCTAAGGCCGAAGCAATGTTCCCGTCGATGAGCCCACTGAAAAAATCGTAGTAAGTTTTATCACTATCGTATTTGCCTTTAGCATCAACATATTGTTTGGCTTTGTTGAAATAAAAAACAGCACTGTCCAAATTATTGGCGCGGTTAAAATGGACACCCATGTCGTTATAAAAATTCCCAATAATATTTGTGTCTTTCCGCTGGGCATCTGTTTTCATAAAAAATTCACGTCGCAATTCCCTAACCGATTCTGAATACAAACCAAGCTGCAGATAAATGTAACTTTTATTGGTTACGTAAGCAGCGCGCTGGTCGCTGGGAATCCTCGGCTTTAAACGTTCGAGTATTTCCTGCATTTCAAAAGCCTTGTTATAATTGCGCAATTTCATGTACGAGGGCGATAACATTCCCAATACAATTAGACTGTCGTTTAAGTTTTGGGCATGAAAACGCAAACCGTTTTCTAAAACAAAAATGGATTTATGATATTGGTGGTTATTGGTTTCAACACGCGCATCAATAATATCAAACAAAAACTTTGCTTCGTTACTTACCGTTTTATAATATACTTTTTGTTTTACGGATACGAGCGTGTCTTTAATGAAGGGATACACTTCGGCTAACTGTTCGGTACTTAATTTAGAGGTGATGATAACTCTTTGTTTTATATCAGCGTCATTAAAGGACTTAAGAAAAGAATCTTTATTGAAAGACTGGGAAGAAATCCAGAAAGGGAAGAGTATAAAAAGATATATAAGACGGACCGGCAAAAAGAGCTTATTGTGCATGTAAGACAAATATAAAATTTTAACCATTTAGAAAAAATAAATATTACCGGTATTGCGCGGTACTACACTATTTTTTCAGTAAACGGATAGATTCTCTCAGTTTTAAAAACGGTTCTTCAATTAATATAGTAGTTATGGCTCCAACAATAACCGAAACAATGAGGTAAACAATAAGTGTTATTGCGGAAAATCCGAATTTGTTAAGTATTACTCCTCCAATAAGGGCATGCCACAGAAAAATATTATAGCTGTAATAAGAAACAATACGGAGCAAACCAAGCTTGGAAAAATCGACATGATACAATCCTGCCATGATCAGATAAAATGAAAAAGGAACAAATGAATGAAGAAAAAGGTTTTTAAAATAGGGCGAATATATGCCGGCAGCAATGGATACAGATAGAATTAATAGTCCCACTACAACATGTAACCAGGCTCTCTTTACAACGGGATTTTCAGATAAACGGATACAAAGTAAAACCCCCCAAGCTAATCCGTCAAGGCGGTTATGCGTCCCGGCAAATGTGGTATGACTATTGGTTAAATAATAGGAAGCAAATTTAAAAAGAATGCCCGCAACAATGATAGAATATATGGCGACTTTCATTATCTTAATTTTTAAACTACCGTTTAGTTTTTGAATAAGAATAAATAGAATTGGAAGCATAATGTAAAAATGTTCTTCAACGCAAAGCGACCAAATATGTGATGTTTCACCGGTGTAATTTTGAAAAAAGAATAAATATTTCCCAATCGAATTCCAGGCAAAACTCCGCGACTCAAACCAAAAAAGAAAAACAATAAAGACATAATAGGAAGGCCATATTTTAAAACCGCGCTGAAGAATAAATTTAAAAAAAGAAGTATGCCGGCCTTCAATGGTTGCCTTTACAACTATTCCGCCAACCAGAAATCCCGAGATAACAAAAAAGAGGTCAACACCTAAATACCCATAGGGCAATGCTTTTCTGAAATGATAAAGCATAACAGCAAGAATGGCAATACCCCGAAAAAAATCAATACTTGAAATCCGGGAAGGAGATCTTAATACCGAGAATGAATAAATCTTATCTGCCAGCCCCATAAGCCCGATAAAAGTATTCTTTTTAATACTAAAAAAACAATTTATATAAGCTATTATGAAACATTATTGCGAATTATCCCGCCCAACCATCACGGTCTAAGCTACGGTATTGAATAGCTTCAGCGATGTGATTGGGCAATATATCTTCCGATTTATCTAAATCAGCGATTGTTCTTCCCACTTTTAAAATGCGGTCGTAAGCCCTGGCCGAGAGGCCTAATTTTTCCATTGCGTTTTTGAGCAAGGTATTTCCTGCTTCGTTTAGCGAACAAAAAGTCTTTAATTCTTTCGAATGCATTTGGGCATTATTATACATACCAGGCAAACCTGCAAAGCGTTTTGTTTGAATTTCGCGTGCGGCAATAACGCGTTCACGGATTAAAGAACTGCTCTCTGAACTTTGCTTATTACTTAATTCATTAAAGGGAACCGGCGTTACCTCAACATGTAAGTCGATACGGTCTAACAGCGGCCCTGATATTTTGGTTAAATATTTTTGTACTATACCCGGAGCACACACACATTCTTTTTCAGGATGATTGTAATAGCCGCAAGGACATGGATTCATACTTGCCACCAGCATAAAGCTTGCCGGATACTCCACATTAAATCTGGCCCTGCTGATGGTAACTGTTCTGTCTTCTAACGGTTGGCGCATTACCTCCAGCACTGCGCGTTTAAATTCTGGCAACTCATCTAAAAACAAAACACCATTGTGCGCCAACGAAATTTCACCCGGTTGCGGATTGTTTCCGCCTCCAACTAGTGCAACGTCTGAAATTGTATGGTGCGGGTTTCTGAAGGGCCGCTCGGTAATTAATCCCGACTGCCGCATAGTTCTTCCGGCTACGCTATGAATTTTTGTCGTTTCCAAAGCTTCTTCTAAAGTGAGCGGAGGCAAAATGGAAGGCATACGTTTACTCAACATAGTTTTTCCTGAACCCGGCGGACCAATTAAAATCGCATTATGTCCGCCTGCTGCGGCAATTTCCAGAGCGCGCTTAATATTTTCCTGTCCTTTTACATCTGCAAAATCGAAACGTACATCATTTAATTTGTTTAAAAATGTTTCTCCAATGTTTATGGTTGTCCTTTCAAGACCAATGCCTTCATTGAAAAACTCAACTACCTGTTTTAAGTTATCGGCACTATAAACTTCGATACCTTCTACAACAGCTGCTTCGTTTGCGTTTTGGGCAGGAAGAATAATTCCTTTGAAACCATCTTCTTTAGCTTTAATGGTAATTGGCAAACAGCCTTTAATAGGGCGTATCTCGCCATCCAATGCCAGCTCTCCCATAATTGCATATTGATTAATGCTGTCTGTATTTACTATTTCAGATGCCGCTAAAATGCCTATTGCAATTGTTAAATCGTAGGCTGACCCTTCTTTTCTGATATCTGCAGGAGCCATGTTAACCGTTATTTGTTTACTCGGAATCTTATAAACGTTATTCCTGAACGCAGCGACGAGCCTCTGCTGACTTTCTTTAACAGCACTATCCGGTAATCCAACAATAAAAAAATTTACACCCTTCCCAATACTCACTTCTACAGTTACTTTAGTGGCATTTATGCCATGAACTGCATATCCAAACGTTTTAACCAACATAATTGTCTTATTTTTTCTGCAAATAAACTACAAAACATAACAATTGATGGCTACAAATTGTAGCATTCTGCTTTTTTCCTCTTAAAAAATCTTGTTAATATGGCGTATTAGCCTTATTTTTAAAACTTCTAATTACCGGTTTTATGAAAAAGATATTCCTTGTTACTGCCCTCACTTGCCTTATTACAGCGGGGTCGTTTGCACAAAAAAAGGCAGAGGCTGCTGAGTTGAATTGTTTTAATAAATGGTCGGTTAAGTTTGAAGAACGCGGCGCTGAAGAAGTTAAAGATGGTCCTTATACCGATGTAATAATTACGTTCCGTCAGGGTTCAAAAGCTGATTGTTATAGCGGAAAAGCGGATGTTAAAGATGGAAAACTATTGAATTTTTACATCACTTTGGATGATGGTAGCTATGATAAAGTATTAAAGGTTTGGAAAAACAACTCTGAAAAAGATGTTGAGATCATAAACGGAATCAGTCGTACCATGATAACCGTTCATAGTGAGCTTATTAATGTTATCTGGCCTAACAAGTTAAAACCAAAAAAAGCTGCACCTAAACGTGCTCCTGAGCCAGCCGACGATTAAAATCCAAAATTTTAAGTTTTAATAGCATTTTAGTAGGGAAAAACCTGTTTTTCAGGCTATTTACTATTAAAAATTGCTTATTTTTGTCGCCCTGATTAATAAAAGATAAGATGGCAATGAATATCTCAAAGAAAGAAATCGATAAGCTGAATGCTGAGGTGGTTATTAACCTTGGCCCTGCTGATTACGAAACAAAAGTTAACGAGGCAATAAAAAAAGTTCAGCGTAACGCGGCCTTACCCGGATTCAGACCCGGAAAAGTACCTGCAGGTTTAATTAAGAAACAATATGGCACTTCTATTTTAGTTGAAGAGCTGAATAAATTACTGAACGATACACTTCACAATTACATTAACGATAATAAAATTGAAATTCTTGGTAATCCATTACCAAAGGAAGAACAACCTGTTGACTGGGCTAACCAAAAAGATTTTACTTTTACTTACCAGATCGGTTTAGCGCCTCAATTCGAATTAAAAATTGATAATAGTCATTCGTTTAATTACAAAAGAGTAAAGGTGGACGAAGAGTTGGTTGAAAAATACATTAAAGATGTACGCCGTAATTATGGCAAACCGGTAAATCCGGAAACAGCGGGCGACAAAGATGTTTTGTTTGTTGATATTGTTGAGTTGGATGCAAGCGGAACAATTGTGCCAGGCGGCGTTTTCAAATCAACCAGCGTTGGAATTGACCGCTTGAAAAATGAAGAATTAAAATCAAAATTGATTGGACTGAAAAAAGAAGATAAGGTCGTTATTAACGTGAACGAACTTTATGAAACTGCATTAGATAAATCGGTATCACTCGGTATTGACAAGGAAGTGGCGGAAAATTTTACCGCAAACATACAG
>JAHEYE010000012.1 GCA_023251695.1 Sphingobacteriaceae bacterium
AACCATACTCCTTAATTAAAATTTCTTTTGCCTTCGATTTGTGGTATTCAACATAATTTAAAAGCGAGTATTGCTCAATACGTTTTGTTTTATTTAAAAAATACTGATTGAAATAAGTGATAATAGGATAACTCTTTATTTTTTTTGTACCAAAAGCCTTATGTATTGCTTTTATATTTAGCCCGTCTAATTTCCAGTGATACCAGTGTTTGGGTAAAATGCACTCAGTTGATGCGTTATGACCGGTAAACACAAATTTAATTTTGTTTTTTAGACTTAGTTTGTACAGCGTAGCCATAATACCCTGATCGGTTACCAATTCAATATCAATAACAGAAGCTTTTATGAAAGACAATTGAATATCTTTAAACTCTTCCCATTCATTTACGAAGGTTGATAAGTCCAGTCCAAGTTTATTAACTACAACCTCGATATTTTTTACTGCTAACTCAGAATCCCAGCCATTATCATAATGAACAACTAATGGCCTTAATCCTAATTTCGCAAGCAAATGCACTACGTACATGCTATCGGCACCGCCGCTAACGCCAACAATACAATCGTATTTACTATTTTGTTGTTCTTTTTTTATTCTGGAAATTAGCGCATCTAATTCGGATTTTAGTTCCTCCTGTGATTTGGTATTTTTAGATTGCTGAACAAAATACTCATTACAATAATTGCAATGTCCTTTATCGTCAAACACAATGTTTGGGTCGTCATTTGTGTCCATAACACACCTGGAACACATTTTGTAATTTGGAATGGAGTTCAAAACAACTATTTGCGGCAAATATAACCAAAAATGGGTATTTTTTGTAGTTTTGCATAGTCAAACCACAATACAAATGAGTAAGAGAAAGGTAATAGTTACGGGAGGTATGGGTTACATCGGTTCACATACCATTGTTGACCTTCTTGAAAAAGGATTTGATGTTGTTTCAATCGATAATCTTTCGAGAGCTAATAAATTTAGCATTGAGGGCATTAAGAAGATTACAGGTATTACGGTAAAAAATTACGCAGTTGATTTATGCAATTTAAATGAATTGAAGCAGGTCGTAAAATCTAACTCTGATGCGGTAGGGATAATACATTTTGGTGCTTATAAAGATGTTTTGGAATCGGTAAATGAGCCACTGGTTTATTATCATAATAACATTGCATCAACAGTTAATATCCTTAAATGCGCTGTAGAATTTAAAATAAAACATTTTATTTTTTCCTCTTCATGTACCGTTTATGGAAACATCGAAACTTTACCAGTAACAGAGGAAACTCCTTTCGGAAAACCGGCTTGCCCTTATGCATTAACGAAACAAATGGGTGAAAAGATGATTTATGATGTGGCATTAAATTGTGATATCCGTTTTGTTTTGCTACGTTATTTTAATCCTGCCGGCGCACATACTTCGGGCGAAATAGGTGAGTTTTTGCATGCAAAAGGGAACCATTTGGTACCTGTAATTACTCAGGTGGCTGCAGGCATCAGGCCCCAATTAACTATTAACGGAACAGATTATCCGACCCGCGACGGAACAGGCTTAAGGGATTTTATTCATGTAATGGATATTGCTGACGCACATAGTTTAGCTTTAAATTCTTCAATCGGAAATAAATTTAAGAATAAGATAGAGGTGTTTAATTTGGGAACCGGTCAGGGCATCACTGTTTCTGAAGCCGTGAAATGTTTCGAAGAAACGACTCAGATTAAATTAAATTATAAAACAGGACCAAGACGAGAAGGCGATATTGTTGCCATTTACGCAAGTAACGATAAAGCTAAAAACGTGTTAGGATGGATACCAACACACACACTGTCGGACATTATGAAGACTGCGTGGAGCTGGCAGAAGAAAATGAATTCACTTGCGAAGTGATAAGTCAGACAGCAACGAAGTAAAATTTCCTAAGAACCTTTTTTTTATTTTAGGAACTGTATAATATTCCGAATTAGTTTTAGCGTTAATTAAAAGCAGTTTTAATTTATTTCTGTTTGATTCCAAATCGAGAATTAAATCCACGAATGTATCTTCATCCTTATAAGTAACTACACTGCTCTTCATGGTTGGCGGAATAACTAAAGCCTGTGGTGCAACACAAGGTTTTTCAAAACGCATGAGGTCGTATAATACACCGGTAACTTTTGTAGTACCATAAATTTCCGTAATTCCTTCGTATTTTGTTTCTACTAATAGTGGTAAAAAAACAATATCGCAGCGCGACATTTGTTCGTCAAATACTTTATTCGAACTTGGGTCGTAATAATGCAGGATATCACATCCTTTTTTTATTAGTTCCTGCATCTGCGCATATATTTTTTTTCCTAAATGACCAACAATCCCGCCTATAAACACAAACTGAATATTCTTATTTTTAGAACATATTTTTTCAATTACTGAAAGTGAAAAATCATTATCACGCCGGTGACCGTCAATGGCGCCCGGAATGGCAATAACCAATTTATTATTTACCGGATGTTGGATCTCTGCCTCTTTTAAAGTATGCGGTAAAGCAAAAACCGGGTTTTTGTAATTTGTTTTGGTTTTCACATAGTCAATAAATAATTCTTCCTGAACAATGAGTCCGGATGTTTTTGAAATCATTTTATGCCGGTAATAATAAAAACCAAGTGCAGTACGGTTTAAAGTGAAGGGGGGCTTTAGCCAGGTATTAATATTATGAAGGGTAACAAAAACCGGAATGTTTAATTGTTTAATGAACTTCCAAGTGCTTTTATAATGAACATCAATGGTATTAAAAACAATAACTTCTATTTTGTTTACAGAAACATGTTCGAAACATTTTTGAAAAAACAAATCAATCGAGTCAGAATCTTCCTCAATTACACTTTTGTAGCCAGATGTTGCCAGGCTTGAATGACTGATTTTCGTAATTAAACTTTTATTGGTGAAAAAACTGATTTTGTTTTCTGGTGAATTGAAAACATGGTGCCATACATGTACCATTTCAAAGTGCTGCAGATCAAATATGGCAATGTTCATGTTAGGTATTCAATTGCAATTGCGCCTCAACTATTTCGTCAAAAATTTTGCTGAGGTTATAGGATAAATCCCAAGTTGGATAATCTGATTTAAATTTTCTCAAATCACTGTAGTAGCAGATATGATCGCCGATTCTGTTTTCAGGGCTTACAGAATAATTTAATTTATGTCCGTAATTTTTTTCAAGGCGTTGAATGCATTCGAGAACAGAAATACTATTTTGTTTACCACCACCCAAATTATAAACCTTACCGCTTTTCGGCGATTTAATAAATCGTTCAATAGCCGTAATTACATCATGACTGTGAATTTGGTCACGTACCTGCTTGCCTTTATAGCCAAAAATAGTGTAAGGCTTTCCTGTAACAGCACATTTAATAATGTAGGAGAGGAATCCGTGTAATTCGGCGCTGCTGTGAGCGGGTCCGGTTAAGCAGCCACCACGGAAACAAACGGTTGGCATGTTGAAATACAAACCATATTCCTGAGTAAAAACATCTGCGGCTGTTTTAGAGGCGCCAAACAAGCTGTGTTTTGTGTGATCGATCCGCATGTTCTCATCAATACCGTTAAAGTATTTTTTGTCTTTATAATCCCAACGGGTTTCGGTTTCAATGAGTTCAATTTCGTTTGGCGCATCGCCGTAAACTTTGTTTGTGCTTATGAAAACAAAAGGAGATTCCTTACAGTATTGGCGGGTTGCTTCAAGTAAATTTAACGTTCCGCCGGCATTGGTATCAAAATCTTCGAACGGAATTTTTGCTGCGAGATCGTGCGAAGGTTGCGCTGCGCAATGAATAATCGCATCCGGTTTTTGAACTTTTATCAGTTCAAGAACAGCGGCCCGATCGCGGATATCAGTATTGAAATGGCTAAAATTTATCGGAAGTTTTTTAAGGGCATTTAAATTCCAACTTGTATCACCATTATCACCAAAGAAAAATTTACGGAGATTATTATCCACGCCAATGATCTCATGACCCTGTTTGCCGAAATACCTTACGGCTTCAGAACCAATTAAACCACTACTGCCGGTAACCAGAATCTTCATATAAACAGCGCTTTAATTTTTTCTTTAATGAGTTTAATATCTGTTACCGTTACTAAAAAATAATTGGTAAATGGCATATTTAACTTTTTCAAAGATAAATAAAAGGTACATAAAAAAATAGCAATATAACAAATTACAGTGGCATAGGCTGCCCCCTTAATTCCATAAACAGGTATTAAAGTCAGGTCGAGGGTCAGGGTTAAGATCAATCCTATTCCGGTGGCAATAATATTTAAGATGTTACGCTTACAGGCTACAATTAGGGTGGCAAATAATTGTGTATTACACGAAAACAAAATTCCTGGAATAATAATTTTAAATGGAATGACAGTTTGTGCAAACTCACTTCCGTACACTAAAGGGATAATGAAATCGGAAATGAAGAAAGCAATAAGGGTAATTATAAGAAAAAAACTAAAACTGATCCGTGACACCTGTATAAAGGTGCTTATTCTTTCAGCATCGTTTTTCCCTGATAAATAAGGTAACAATACTGTTCCTATGGTTACTGAAATGTATAAAATTATCTGATTAATATTTGCTGCCAGCGAATAGTAGCTTAATTCTTTTTCGCTTAAGTAATGATTTACGATCCAAAGATCTAAACGGTAATTTAAAAAATTGATGACCGTCCCTAAAAAAATAGCAGAATTGTATAGAATAAATGGATTTAATTCTTCTTTTATTTTAAAAGAATAATCCGGCTTTACACCAATATTTTTTTTGTAAGAATAAACCAGAAGAAAAGTGTTAAGAATCAAAACTCCCAAAGTGGTAAACAACACGTAATCGAGTTTTTGTGCTGAACTTATAGATTGGGTATCTAAGTAAAAATAGAGCGTGGTAAAAACACCTGCAGTAATTAAACTGTTTATTAACGAAACCTTATTTATGATGTTAAATAGTGAATGCGCCTGCAAAAACGAGCCAAGAATTGCATTAAGAAATGCAAATAAAAAGAGAAAGAAAAGTATCAGAATGTAAATTGGTGTTGCATAGTCAGAAGATAAAATAATCCCCGTACCGCTGCAGAAGTACATTCCGGTAAGTACCAATAAAAGTGCGCCCGAACTTATTAAAAAAATGTAAGTGGCCATTCCCGCTACCAACGACTCCTTTATTTTATTTCCGGAAATAAAATAAACAATGCCGGTTTGTATACCAATTGAGAATAATAAAACAAATAACTGGGAGTTTGCCTGAAAAAGTGAAAATATACCTTTAGCCTCATCCCCTAAAATACGGGTAGAAAATATGCCACCCACAACCCCTAAAATAAAAACCGGGATCTGGATCAATACTGAAGAAACGAGGTGTTTGCTGAGCATGCAAGTACAAGTAAAGTGGTCAATCCAAATCTACAAAATAAACCCCGATAATTTATATAAATATCATTTAGCATTAAACGGCTAATTGTTATATTTGCGATAAAGGTTTTTATTATGAAATCACTAGTTACCGGCGGGGCAGGGTTTATAGGTGCTCATGTTACTAATCATCTGATTCAGGCAGGACACGCTGTTGTTGTATTGGATGACCTTAGCGGTGGTTTTGAGGAAAACGTGCATCCGAAAGCTAAATTCGTGAAAGGTTCAATAAATGATAATGCTTTACTCGAAAAATTATTCGCAGAAGAAAAATTCGATTACGTTTACCATTTAGCCGCTTACGCCGCCGAAGGCTTAAGCCATTTTATTAAACGATTTAATTACAATAATAACGTTATTGGAAGCATTAATCTGATTAATCAATCTGTTATTCATAAAATAAAATGTTTTGTTTTCACTTCTTCCATTGCTGTTTACGGAAAAGGTCAATTGCCAATGAAAGAAGACATGACTCCTATGCCGGAAGACCCTTACGGCATAGCGAAATTTGCGGTTGAATTGGATTTGAAAGCAACGCACGAAATGTTCGGTTTAAATTATGTTATTTTCCGACCGCATAACGTGTATGGTGAGTATCAGAATTTGGGCGATCGTTACCGTAATGTTGTTGGTATTTTCATGAATCAGTTAATGCAAGGAAAACCACTTACTGTTTTTGGTGATGGAAGTCAAACCCGCGCTTTCAGTTATATAGGTGATGTTGCGCCTTATATTGCAAACGCTGTAAACATTCCAAAAGCCTATAACGAAGTTTTTAATATTGGTGGCGATAATGAATATTCGGTAACTGAATTGGCGACTGAAGTAATGAAGACATTAAAATTGGAGCAACCTTTGCGGCATTTGGAAGCAAGGAATGAAGTTTTACATGCGTATTCCGATCATTCCAAAGTAAAAGCTGTTTTTAATATTAAAGATTCAAGCTTTACTTCGCTTGCTGATGGTTTGAAAAAAATGGCCGATTGGGCAAAAAAAGCCGGTGTCAAAAAAAGCGGCAAGTTCAGCAACATAGAAATAACCGAAAAACTTCCGAAAATCTGGTTAGAAGATTAAAAATGCCAAAGATTCTTTTTTTAACTGTTCACCGTCCCGACCGCTCACCCAGTCAACGTTTCCGTTTCGA
>JAHEYE010000201.1 GCA_023251695.1 Sphingobacteriaceae bacterium
GAAAACGGAAAAACGGTAGTGAAGATGATTTTCCGGATATAGAATTACCAAGCATCATTGAACATACGCAAATCAAACTCATCACTCCAAAAGAAGGAGAAAAAACACAAAATGCTGTTAAAACACGCATTTATATCAATATGATTGGTTGGGTAAATAAGGAAAATGCGGAGTTTAAGTTCTTTGTTTTCTCTAACGGCTTCTCGCATCAGTATAATTATTCCCTCAAATACAAAAAGGATGTTAAAAAGAAGGAGTATGAGCTGATTAAGTCGGAGTACCAAGGGCCGCCTTTTGATAAATAATTACTAATTTAGTACTATCAAACCTTAAAAATTCAGCCATGAAAAAATTAGCATTGTTACTGATTGTTGCAGTATTTGCATCCTGCACCAGTGTTTATTTTGAAGTCCCGCAACCGAAAGGCGGGGAAATACAAAATCAAATTCCTAAGGAAATACAAGGTACCTGGATTAAAAAATTTGATACCTGTTATATATTCGCGAAGGGTTATACCGATGTAAACACATCCCTTGACAGTGCGGGAAAAGTAACAGGTGTAAAAAGAAATACACAGTTCTTGTCGGATTCGATGCTCATCAATAAAGCAGGTAAATATTATGTCGTGAATTTTTTAGGTGACGACGGAAACGGCTGGCAGGTTGTAATTATTGAGAAGAAAGAAAACGGCGAAATGGCCTGGTATTATCCTGCGGCAGCACCGTTTTTCGGAAGCAGCAGCACGCTCATAGTGAAAAAAGTGGTGCGTAGTAAAAAGAAAAAAACATTCACAAACAAATCACTTCTAAAAGTGGAAGGCGAGCACATCGATAAAGTATTTTATTCGGGACAATTCACGATGGATGACATTAAGAAGGTAACCATTCCCGAAAACATGGTCAGGTTATTAAAAACCGATGGCACTTTTATTGATGATACAGGGAAATAAATAATTTTATTTCAAGCGTTTCGAAATAATCTTCAATAAGTTTCCGAATACTTGTCCCGGCGAGAATTTGCGCCAATGAAACTCGTCAAGCTCACCGCCCGTTAAGAAATAGTAGTCTAAACGGGCGTGCTTAAATTCTTTCAATACGTGTTCCCTGAAATTCAGGCCAACTATCCATCCGTCTTCACCAATATCATCAAACCATTCTTCATAATACGAATCATCGCTCTCGTGAAAATTCAAAACATTTTCGCCAATCAGAATAAATTTATTGATACCGGCATAAATGAGCTCATCGACTACGTCGCGTTTCAGAAGCATAATATCATTGTTAATGGCGTCGTTCCATTCACCCATTAATTCAATAATAGCAAAACGCTCTTCGTAATCGGCAAATAAAACTTTAATGTAGAGGGTTTCACTGCCGATATCGTCCCATTGCGGGTGTATGTAAAAATTGTAAATGGTATTCGAATACTCCAGTTCGCTGTACTCACGGCCATAAAAGGGCGAGTTCCCGTCGTCCGACGCGATATAAAGATGCCTCCAGTTATAAAATGGCTCTATAGTGTGCATTTTCAAAGCTAAATTAGCCATAATTGACATATTTTGACCTCCTAATTATCCCCTTCGGGTGTTTAATATCTTTTGTTTTTGAGCTTAAAAATTTTTGTATTTTACCTCTATATTTGTTATTCTAAGCACAAAACTAAAGCCTGTAAATAGTGAATCCGGAAAAAACGATAATTGATGCAGATTCCTCTTCCTTTTTTTCACTGAAAGAAATTCTGCGTTACAAAAACCTGCTCAACAATCTGGCACGGCGTGATTTTCTGGTGCGTTACAAGCAGGCTTTTGCGGGGATATTATGGGCCCTTATCAAACCGCTTATTAATATTCTGGTTTTCGGTTACATCTCGGTTAAGATCTCAGGAACTTCCAACGCATCCGTCAATTTCATTTATGTTGCTTCGGCATTATTGCTGTGGCAGTTGTTTGCAAGTGTTTTGAACGATGTAAGTAATTCCATCATCGGCAACGCCAATTTATTCTCGAAGGTTTTTTTCCCTAAAATAATTATTCCGCTTAGCACTATTATGGTTTGTCTGGTCGATTTTTTTATTTCACTGGTCATTCTGGTTGTACTTTTCATTATTAGCGGACAACCTTTGCATTGGCAAATTGTTTTAGCACCTCTTTTTATTGTTTTAGCTGTGATAAATGGTTTGGGAATCGGACTTTACATGGCGACCATTAATGTGAAATACCGTGATGTGAAGTTCATTGTTCCCGTAATGGTGCAATTCGGGATGTATGTAACACCGGTTATTCTTTCTTCCGCTTATTACCTTGAGCGTTTGCCTAAATGGGCACACTGGATCTTTTGCCTGAACCCTATGATGGGCGCAATCGATGGATTTAAATATTGTTTATTTGGTGGTGATGCTATTTACAACACTACTTATTTTATTATTTCATTGAGTGTTTCATTTTTATTTTTAATAATAGGCATCCGGTATTTTTACAAATTCGAACGTGACTTTGTGGATTATATTTAATGGGAAGTAACACCGTCATAAAAGCAGAAGGAATCAGTAAAAAATATTTATTGAATCAGAGCAGCACGAAAAGCGATACGCTTTACGGTAATTTTATAAATGCCTTTAAAAATTTAGGCTCTTCCTCACCAACAAAGGAATTCTGGGCGCTGAATGATGTGTCGTTTGAAATTGGGCGGGGCGACCGCATTGGGATTATCGGACGTAACGGAGCAGGTAAATCTACTTTGCTGAAAATTTTATCACGCATTACGCCGCCCACTAAAGGCAGAATTGAAATTACAGGGCGTGTTGCTTCTTTACTGGAAGTGGGAACCGGTTTTCATGGTGATTTAAGCGGCAAAGAAAATATTTATCTTAATGGTTCTATTCTCGGAATGAGTAAACGCGAGATCGATTCGAAGTTTGAAGAAATCGTGGAGTTTGCAGAAGTAAAGGATTTTCTCGACACACCTGTTAAACGTTACAGCAGCGGAATGTATGTACGACTTGCTTTCGCGGTGGCGGCCCATCTTGAACCTGAAATTTTAATTGTGGATGAAGTCCTCGCCGTTGGTGATGCCGCTTTTCAGAAAAAGTGCATTGGAAAAATGAAGGATGTTTCGAATAGCGGACGGACTATTTTATTTGTGAGTCATCACATGGCTTCTATCCAAAGTTTGTGTAATAAAGCCTTAGTATTGAAGAATGGTGCAATTGATTTTCCTTTGTCAGATACGGATGCTTGTTTAAAGCATTATCTCAAAGATGTCATCAATCAGTCTAAATCCGAAATTGCATTACGTACCGACCGCAAAGGTGAAGGTAATTTCAGGTTCAGGAATATTATTTTGAAAGATAAAGCCGGTTATGTAATTAATGCTGCACAAACAGGGGCTGACTTAACACTTCAGATAGAATTTGATTTGCAAATTGAGAACATTACAAATCTTGCGCTGGCGATTACTATTTATTCTGACGAGGGACGGGAAATGTTTACGCTTGCTAATCACATAACAAAAGAGCCATTCGGAAATGTGAGTAGGAAAAACGTTATTCAATGTCATGTTAAACAATTTCCTCTGAATAACGGAAGTTATTTGTGTAACATCATTGCCTATAAGGACAGCGTTATTCAGGATTATGTTCTTGAAGCTTTCCATCTGGAAGTGGAGCAGGGGGATTTTTATGGCACAGGTAAAGCCATTACTACCAATCAGGCTTGTTTTTTAGTTAACAACGAATGGGAGCTAAAATAAACTATAGCAACATAATTAGTTTTTTTTCAGTTTCTGTATGCTTATCGGCTCTTGGTCTCATCACCTGGGGAGCTTTTCATTTTGCCAACAGAGGATTTGAATTGAGTGATGAAACATATTATTTATATTTCTCCAATAATTTTGATTCCAATGTTTATCTCACTACGGCTTTTGGCGTTTTAAATAAATTCTTTTGTTTCGGTAGCCCGACTTTAATACATCTCAGGCTTGCAAAATTCATTTACCAATCGCTGGCCGTTATTGTTTTTGCGATTAGTCTTTTAAAATACTTAAAGTTTAAACAAATTAAATTGGATACAAGCTCGAGATTTATTTTTGTCAGTATTCTACTGTTGTGTTCGTATATCAATTACGATTATTTGCCAATGACTATATCATACAACACTTGGTCGTTGATTTTATCATTATTGGGAGTGGCAGTAATTTTTTATGAAAAAACAAAACCGGAAATGAAAACTTATTTTATCGGTTCGCTGCTCTTTGGAACGATTTGTTTTGCTTTATTACTTGCCAAATTCCCGAATGCCGCTGTTTTGTTTTTACTTTATATTGTACTTAGTTTTAAATGCACAAAAGCAGAGTTATTAATAAAAGCTATTGGATTGCTTTGCGGTGTACTCCTTGGTTTTATTATTTTCCTGCATAGTTTCGAAGCTCTGAAAGGAATTTTAACTAATTATTGGCTCACCATCTCCGAAGTTAAGCACGATCCTGTTCATCCCTATTCGGAGCAGCTAAAGAATTTTTTATCAATGTGCTGGGAAAAGAATTATTTAGCAGGAGAAATCGGCTTGATATTTCTGGCGATTTTAATAAAAAGAATAAATTCAAAGTTAGAGACCTACGGTTTTTATTTGTTATTGGCTATTAATTACGGACTGATGTTCTTGTTCCGTAAAGGAAATGGAACAGAGTTATATAATGATTTCATGGCCGGTTGTCTGATTCTGATTAATATGGCACTTTATGTTTATATGTTTGGCAAGCAAAGGTCAGGACTAGAAAATACTTTAGTCTGGTGTTTATTGTTAATGCCCTTTGGATTAATGTTTGGCACTAATAATGAATTTTACTACACGGTTTCCCAATTGATGGTATTTGCAGTTGCCGGGATGTTACTGTTTCTTGCAGCTACCGGAAACGGTTTTGTTTTTTCCGGGATTACAGCTGTTGTTATTTCTTTTTTTGTGGTGAATGTTTTGTATTCGGGTGCCGTTAAAAACCCTTACCGCCAAAGTAATTTAGATGAAAAAACCTATCCGCTGAATTTTTCTAGTGAAATTAAGGGTGTTCTGGAGTCAAAGAAAAGAATGATCGACTATATGGTTCTTAATGAAGCATTGAAGAAACTAAACACTTCCCAAAAACCGGTCATGGGGTTTTTTAGTCATTTTGGAATGCATTACCTTAACGGTTGCAAAGTGTTTCCTGAATCACAGATAACAGATAACGGGAAACTGATGTATATTAATGATTACCTTTTAAACAGATATGGCCCTCCAAACGATTGCGATTTAGTGGTGATGAGCCGGAAAACATCGGTGAGTGTGGAATTTATTGATATGTTCAAACGGAATGGAATAGTATTGGATGGGAATTTTAAAAAAGTATTTACTTATAAATTTTTAAGTACAGGAGAAGAAACTTTGATTTATAAACGAATTTAACAGGATGCCGAAGATCAGATTTTTAAAAACAACGACTAATTATCCTAACTATACGCTTGGGCTTATGGGTAAGCATCCGGAAATCATGGCGATGAATTACGATGATGCCTTGCGTTTGTATTTTTCGGATTGTAATTCATGGGCTGATTTTTGGAAAATAAATTTAGAGGCAACCGGAAAATTTGAATGCTGCGAAATAATTGAAAATGCAGAACTCCTCCAGAAAAAATGGGCCGCCGAACATAAAGTCAAATTCTCGGAGGGTAACTGGAAAGAAGAAATATTAATTGAGCAAATAAGGCAATTCAAACCTGATGTTCTTTTTCTTGTTGATCAGTACGGCGATAATTCCTTATCGGCTAAAATCAAAGGACTTGTTCCCGGAATTAAATTAATTTTAGGATGGGACGGAATTTTATGGCATAAGCCTGAGACTTATGTAAATTCTGACATCATTTTAACCTGCGTGCCGGAGTCATACGAATTCTATAAGCAAAAAGGCAAAAAAGTTTATTATCACAAATTTGGTTTCGAAACAACTATTCTCGATAAGTTAAAAAAATTGCCTAAGCAATATGATGCAAGTTTTGTAGGTTCACTGGTGTTGTTGGAAAATTATCACATGAACCGTCTTAAATTGATTGCGGGACTAAGCAGAAAAGTGGATCTGAATATTTTTGCAAGTTCATTACCTGATAACTGGAGTTTTTTACATCGTTACCGCTTAATGCATACAATTAAAACAGGTGAATGGAATTTCGCTTTTGATCTGCAACACGTAGGACGAAAAAACAATGGTGAACGTTTCGGGTTGGATATGTTCAATACCTTATATAATTCTAAAATAGTTTTTAATACTCACGGCGATAATTCAATTAAAACTGCAGCCAATATGCGGATGACAGAGGCGACAGGTGTTGGTTCTTTGTTGCTGACAGATTGGAAAGAGAATTTGAAGGATTTGTTTATTCCGGATGAGGAAGTAGTTACTTATAAAACGGTGGATGAGGCCGAAGATAAAATAAAAATGTTGCTGAAAAATGATGAGCTAAGAAAAAAAATCGCGTTAAAGGGACAGCAACGCACCTTAAAGGAGTATTCCTATAAGAGACGCATGGAAGAATTCGCGGATT
>JAHEYE010000202.1 GCA_023251695.1 Sphingobacteriaceae bacterium
CGATATTTCTAATAACCCTTTTGTTGAGTATGCTGAAAAAGTACCTCTTTGTACAACTACTTATACGACCAACGATCCATCCGGTCCGACCTTAAGCGGAAGCCAATGGTTCTTAAATACAATTAACGCAACCAACGCATGGAATGTTCAGAATGGAACTTCAACCATTGTTGTTGCTGTTGTGGATAATGCAATCATGCGTACACATCCTGACTTAACAGGAAATATTTACACCAATGCAGGCGAAATCGCTGGTAACTCAATCGATGATGATGGAAACGGTTACGTAGATGATGTGAATGGGTATGATGTTGGTGATAATGATAATAGTGTTTTACCCCTTAATACAACTTGGAATCATGGTACGCATACATCCGGACTTGTTGCTGCACGTACAGATAACAGCACCGGAATTTCCGCTATTGGTTTCAACTTAAAAATACTTCCTGTTAAAGCTACAGCAAACTCTGCGGGCTCAAACGCGGTAACCAACGGATTCGGTGGTATAGTTTATGCTGTACGTACAAAAGCAAGGGTTATTTCCTGTTCGTGGGGCGGAACTGTTTCCGCGACTTCCGATCAATCTGTTATTACTTATGCCTGGAATAAAGGTTGCATTGTTATAGTTTCGGCAGGTAATGATAATAACTCGGTACTTCACTATCCTGCTGCTTATACTAATGCGTATGCAGTTGCTTCAAGCGGAACAACCAATACAAAATCAGGTTTTTCATGTTTTGGAACCTGGGTGGATATTACTTCTCCCGGCGAATCAATTTACAGTACAGTTCCAAACACAACTTACGCAAATATGCAGGGAACTTCAATGGCTTGTCCAATAGTTGCCGGACTAGCAGGTTTAATGCTTTCTAAAAACGCATACTTAACGCCGACTCAGGTATTGAATTGCATTTCATCAACTGCAGCTAATATTTATACCATTGCAGCGAACTCGCCTTATGCACCAAACCAATTAGGTACAGGAAGAATTGAAGCTTATCAGGCTATGTTGTGTGCTTCTGTTACGGCAGGCAGCGGACCAACTGCTGATTTCGTTTCAGATAAACAGGTTACTTGTCCGAATAATGCAATTAAGTTTACTGATCTCACAACTTTATATCCTACTTCGTGGAGCTGGACCTTCCAAGGTGGAAGTCCTGCTACTTCAACTTTAGCGAACCCAACAGTGAGTTGGACTGCTGCAGGAACTTATTCGGTTTCTTTAACAGCGACTAACCTTTATGGTAATAATACCGTAAATAAAATTGCCTATATCACAATCACCAATCCGGGGTCTTTACCTTTAGTTGAAGGTTTCCAGGGAGCTGCATGGCCTCCTGCAAACTGGGTTGATGATAATAAATTTTTAGACTCAGTAAGATTCTCCAGATCAACTGCAGCGGGTGGATGGGGTTTAAGCACTGCTTCATTATTATTTGATAATTATTACAATGATGCTGCCGGTGTACGCGACGGATTCCAATTCCCTAAATTAAACATGAGTTCTGTATCGAATGCAACTGTAACTTTTGATGTGGCATTTGCACGTTATGATGCTCAGTATTCTGATACATTAGCAGTTGACATTTCAACCAATTGCGGACAAACATGGACCAATGTATATACAAAAGGAGGAACTGCATTATCTACAGCTCCCGATTACACAGCTGCCTTATTTGTACCTACCGCAGCACAATGGCGGACTGAAAGCATTGTTATCACACCACAAGCGGCAGGACAATCAAATGTGTTATTATCATTTGTGAATCATGGTCATTATGGTAACGGTCTTTATATAGATAACGTAAACATTACTTATTCTACTGCAGCAGCGCCTTCTGCGAATTACA
Organism: Sphingobacteriaceae bacterium; assembly: GCA_023251695.1. Taxonomy (GTDB): domain Bacteria; phylum Bacteroidota; class Bacteroidia; order B-17B0; family Aurantibacillaceae; genus JAHEYG01. Next base: position 1,851 of record JAHEYE010000202.1, read on the forward strand.
ATTATCCGGCGTCAATTTGCAGCGGGGCAGCAATGACCTTTACGGATACATCTACTAATTCACCAACTTCATGGTCGTGGAATATGCCTGGTGCTTCTATTACAACATCTACACTTCAAAATCCAACAGTTAATTACGCAACTGGCGGAGTTTACAGTGTAACTTTAACCGCAACAAATGGTGCAGGAAGTAATTCAATCACTAAAACATTTACTGTAATTGGCACACCTACCATAGCTGCTGCAGGTACCACTAGTGCTTGTGCAGGTTCATCTGCAACCTTAACTGCCAGCGGTGCAACTTCCTATACTTGGAATCCCGGCGCATTAACAGGTGGAACTGTTGTAGTGACTCCTGCAGGTACTACTACCTATACTTTAGTTGGTGCTACAGGTGCTTGTTCAGGTAATACGACTAAAGTTGTAACCATTGTAGCTAATCCTACAGTTGCGGTTAACAGCTCGACAATTTGTCCTGGCGGAACAGCAACTTTAACAGCAAGTGGTGCTACAACTTACAGTTGGAATACAGGTTCAACAGCAACAAGCATCAATCCTTCACCTGCAAGTACAACAAACTATACAGTAATTGGAACTACATCAGGTTGTACAAATACTAAAACAACTTCAGTTGTAGTTGCTCCTGCTCCTACCGTAGCGGTTAACTCCTCAACAATTTGTGCGGGACAATCCACTAACTTAATTGCAAGCGGCGCTACAACTTATAGTTGGAATACTGGACCAACAACAAACTCAATTACTGTTTCTCCTGCTACAACAACAACATATACAGTTACAGGAACAACGGGTAGTTGTATTGATGTTAAAACTTCGGTTGTAAATGTAAATGCATTACCAAGTTTAACTTTAGCAAGTTCATCGGGTACTGCTTGTACTGCAACTACGGGTGGTGTTAACTTAACGTTAACAGGTTCTCCTGCCGGCGGTGTTTATTCAGGTCCGGGTGTTGTGGGTAGCACATTTACCACACAAACTATTGCAGGAACTTATACGGCTACTTATTCTTATACCAATGCAGCAAACGGTTGCTCGAATACTATTAATACAAGTATCATTGTAAGTGTATGTACCGGTATAAACACTTCTAATGCACTTAACGGACAATTAATTGTATATCCAAACCCTAACAGTGGTGTGTTCACCATCTTAGTTAACTTTGAAGACAATTTTGATATTGCGGTGTATAACAATATCGGACAAATGGTAAAACAGTCTTCAGGCATGAAAGGTAATAGTCAGATTGATTTGAGCGGATACGCAAGCGGCATTTATAATATTGTTATTAATGTGAATGGTAATTATAAAACTGTGAAGATGGTTATTGAGTAGTCTTCGACAAGCTCAGACTACGGTCATATTAAAAAGGCTGCTCCAAAAGAGCGGCCTTTTTTTATTAATTTATTCGATTTAACAAATCTAGTTTATGGAATAAGAGTCGTTTTTGCGTCTAAATACCAAAAGCAAGCTTATGAAGACTCCAAATTACATAGTCCGCATTCCGGAACCCTGCCACGAGGACTGGAATAAAATGATTCCTGATGAGAAGGGAAAATTCTGCGGTTCCTGCAGTAAATCGGTGGTTGATTTTTCAAATAAAACAGACGCAGAGATAAATCTTATTTTATTGGAAAATAAAGGTCAGAAAGTTTGCGGTCATTTTAAGAAAACGCAAATCAACCGTCCCTTAAACATCAGTTTCGATTTAAAAAACCTTCCTAAAAATGTAAGCTCGACAAAAGCCTTTGCTATTGCTTTGTTTTTAGTGTTCGGCACTTTATTGTTCAGTTGCACTGATGATAAAGATCAAACGGTAGGAACTATTGAGGTAACCAATACAATTCAAACCACAGAAAATGAAGTGGTGGGAAAAATGGAATATCTGCCACAAATGATAACCGACAGCATAGAAGACATTGAAACTGTAGATGGGACTATGATAGTATCAGAATCACATGTCAACGGAGGTTTGAGTTACGAGGAAGTAACTCCTATCAAGGATTCTACTTTAAACAGAGAAGTACCAATTGTAAAAGAAGAGGAAACCATTTACCGTACCATGGGATTAATTGCTATTGAAACAGTAGTGCCTGTTGATACCACAACTACCGATACAATTGTACAAAAAAATACACCCACTCAAATTGGAGATAATGTAATTTCAAAAAATACAGATTTGTCGGTTTATCCAAATCCAAGCACCGGAGAATTTATCATTAAGTATGATGTTACCAAACGAGCGGATGTAAAAGTTGATATTCTGGATATAAAAGGATCACTCATAAAATCAGTGGTTAATACTTCAAATCAACATGAAGGGAAATATCAAATCCCCGTAAATTTAAGTGAATTGCCTTCAGGTATTTATTTTGTTAACCTCACTAATAACGGCAAACGTTTTACTGAAAAGTTGGTCATTACGAAATAACAAAACCATTTGTCCGACCAAGCTATTATGCTTATTTTTACTTTAGGTGAAACAAGAATATGGCTAAAGAAAATAAAACCACAGAAAACAAAAACAGCGTTGAGGCTTTTTTGAAAAAAACAAAAGACAAGCAAAAGCGCGAAGATTGCGAAGCTTTAATTAAATTAATCAGCAAACACACCAAGTTTGAAGCCAAAATGTGGGGCACCGCTATTGTAGGTTTTGGTTCTTATCATTACAAATACGAAAGTGGCCGTGAAGGCGATGCGCCTTTGGTAGGAATTTCTCCCAGAGCTAATGCTATTGTTTTATACTTATGTAACGCCAAAAGTGAGACTGAACTTCTTAAAAAATTAGGTAAACATAAATTAGGCGGTGGTTGCCTTTACATAAAGACTATAATGGATATCGACACCAAAATTGTGTTGAAACTGGTTGACATCTCTATAAAACACCTTACAAAATTATATCCAAAAAAATAAATAATATGAAATACACTAACGAAATTGAAATTAATAAGCCTATTGATAAAGTAATTGAATTATTTGATAATGCCGATAACCTTTCCAAATGGATGGAAGGTCTGCAAAGTTTTGAGCATATCAGCGGCACTCCCGGTCAGGTTGGGGCAAAATCAAAATTGAAATTCAAGGTGCGCAACCGTGAAATGGAATTGATAGAAACGGTGACTGTCCGGAACCTTCCAAAAGAATTTAGCGGGACTTATGAGGCCGCCAATGGTAAGGGTGCTTTAAATATTGTAAGAAATGAATTTGTAAAACTTTCGCCTACCAAAACAAAATACATCAGCGAGAGCGAATTTCAGTTCAAAGGCTTTATGGTAGTTGTTGCCGCGTTAATGAAAGGCGCTTTTAAAAAGCAGTCACTAAAGTACATTACTAACTTTAAAAATTTTGCGGAGAGTGTTTAAGCCTTCGCTTTTTTCATAAACACAGCAACAATAAATGCTGAGCTAAAGCAAATCAGGAAAAACGAAAATAATTTCGCTGTAACAGCTTTCATTGGCGATAGAGCGGCAATGTTTTCATCAATAATATTCTGAAACATTTCAGGTTTTACTTTACCGGGATTTAATTGCACTTGTTTTTCAAGGAAAGCATGATAATCCGCGCCGTTATAATACTCTTTTGAGATGTCTTCCAGTTTCCAAACAAATTCAATGGCATTGTAGCAACTTAATATCACCACCGAAACACCAAAAATAGTAAGCCCAATCTTCAAAGCCTCCCTTCCTCCTATTACTCCCCCATTTTCAACATCGCGTACATACTTAATGGCAATAATCATGAATGGAATTATGGCGAATACCGAAATAATGTGTGAATAATAAAAACCAAAAGTGGTAAGTTGCTGTCCGGTAAGAACAATTACAAGTTTGTAAATGATAACACAAATACTGTAAGTTAATCCGAGATATAGAGCGCGTTTATTCATTTCTTGTTTAAAGTTTCTGGTTGGTTTGCAAAAAAACACTTCTGCTTTCTGCCTACTCCTAACTGCTTACCGGATTAGCCGTTCATGCTGATTAAAAACTCTTCGTTACTCTGAGTTCTGCGTAGACGGTCTTGCAAAAATTCCATGGCTTCCTGAGGCGTCATGTCGCCTAAATGTTTACGCAACACCCATAAGCGACTGAGCATTTCTTTTTCAATTAATAAATCATCCCTGCGGGTTGATGAAGCCAACAAATCGATAGCTGGATAAATACGACGGTTAGATAATTTTCTATCCAATTGTAATTCCATATTACCGGTTCCTTTAAATTCCTCGAAAATTACCTCGTCCATTTTAGATCCCGTCTCTGTTAAGGCTGTTGCTATAATGGTTAATGAACCACCATTTTCAATTTTACGTGCAGCACCAAAGAAACGTTTTGGCTTATGTAATGCATTTGCATCCACCCCACCCGTTAATACTTTACCTGATGCAGGAGAAACTGTATTGTAAGCACGCGCTAAACGAGTGATGCTATCTAATAAAATAACAACATCATGCCCGCACTCCACTAAACGTTTTGCTTTTTCTAAAACTATATTGGCAATTTTTACGTGTTTATCGGCAGGTTCATCAAAGGTTGAAGACACAACTTCAGCTTTTACGCTGCGTGCCATATCAGTTACCTCTTCCGGACGTTCATCAATTA
>JAHEYE010000013.1:0-840 GCA_023251695.1 Sphingobacteriaceae bacterium
GGCGGAATTGATGATGCCCTCACCAATCCATTCACATTACCTTTTCCGTTTCAATACGGCTGCGCATCCAAAACACAAATCATAGTTTCGAGTAATGGATGGCTTACCTTTAATGCGGGATGCATAGGCAGCGATCCTGCTAATCAGTTAGCCGGAAATGCAACACAGATCGCAAATGCCGAACGGCCCATTATCGCACCATTATGGGATGATCTTGATGTGGCGGGTGCAGGAGGACAAGTAAATGCTAAACTAACAGGGGTTACGCCCAATCAGATCTTAACGATTGAATGGAAAAAAATGATGTGGAAATTGAGCGCGCTGGGGCCCGTCGTTTCTTTTCAGGTAAAATTGTACGAAACCAGTAACCGGATCGATTTTGTTTATTTACAGGAAGCATCAGTTGTTTCGGCAGGAAGCGCTTCTTCAGGCCTAACAGGGGCAGCTAATGGAAATTATTATTCATTAAATAATTTAAGCGCAACCGCCGTAGCTAGTTTCAACGCTGGCGAAGTATCTACTATTTCGGTTAAGCCAGCCTCTAATCAAAGCTACAGCTGGACACCCATTTGTGCTTTGCCTATTGAATTAATTTCCTTTACAGGGAAAAATTCGGAAGATGAAGATTTTTTTGAATGGACAACCGCAACAGAAGAAAACAATGACTTTTTTACATTGGAAGGTTCCTCCGATGGTTTGTCGTTTATGGAGTTGCAAAAAATAAAAGGTGCTGGCAATAGCCATTCCAATAAAAAGTATCAGGCAAAGATCAAAACAGAGCAACTGACCTACTTCCGCCTGAAACAAACTGATTTTGATAAACATCATTCATATTCGGAA
>JAHEYE010000013.1:850-6442 GCA_023251695.1 Sphingobacteriaceae bacterium
AAAGAATGTGAAGGTTTATCCAAACCCTGCTAATTCCATTTTAGTAATGGAAGGCGTGAACACTTATGTCATTTATTCGGTTACAGGAGAAGAAATTAAAAAAGGAGAAAACAATTCTATAAGTTTAATTGATGTATCAGAACTGCCTTATGGTTTGTATTTTGTAAAGGTAAATGAAACAGACCGTTTCAAGATCCTGATCCGTCATTAGCATTTATTTCCTCCAGCGTTAATTGCGCCGCTTTTTGTTCTGCAACCCGCTTACTGTAATTCTCAAAGGCAACATAAGGCTTATCATCTATAAAAACCTGAACAGTAAATATTTTCGTTTTCCCTTTTTGCTCCTCCTTTAATAAACGGTATTCGAGATTTAATTTATTTTTCTGGCAATATATTTGCAACTGACTCTTGAAATCATTATCAGTATTCATTAATTCATCAATGTCTACATGCAACTTAATGATTCGTTTAATAATAAAGTTTTTAGCAATAATAAATCCTTTGTCCAGATAAACCGCCCCAATCAGCGCTTCAAACGCATCACCATAAACGGATGATTTTGATTTTTCACTATCCTTTAAGCCAAGCCTCAAATGTTTATCTAATCCTAATTTAATTGCAAGGTTGTGCAGATTTTGTCCGTTCACAATTTTAGAGCGGAGCTGCGTTAAAAAACCCTCATCCTTATATGGGAATAATTTAAAAAGATGTTCAGCAATTACTGTGCTTAAAACAGCATCCCCTAAAAATTCAAGGCGTTCGTTATTTACAGTTTCGCGTTTGCTGCTGTGTAAAAATGCTTGTTTGTAAAGAGAAATATTACCGGGAGAAAAACCCAATAAAATCTTCAGGCTCTTTTTTAATTGAGCATCTGTTTTGTTTTTTTTGGGAATCCACCCCTTCGGGGAAAAACCTGGTAAGAATTTTAGCAAGCTTATATTATTGCTTGAACTTTTTTAATACAACCGCTGCGTTATGTCCGCCAAAACCAAATGTGTTGCTAATGGCAGCATTAACAGTGCGCTTTTGCATTTTGTTCAAGGTTAAATTAAAACGGGAATCAATCTCCGGATCAACAGTTGTGTGATTGATGGTTGGAGGAATAATATCATTTTTAACCGCCAATACAGTAGCGATTGCTTCAACGGCACCCGCGGCACCAAGTAAATGGCCGGTCATACTTTTAGTTGCACTGATGTTCATTTTAAAAGCATTATCGCCAAATACATTTGCAATTGCTTTTAATTCTGCACCATCACCTAATGGGGTACTTGTACCGTGTGTATTGATATAATCAATCTCATTTGGCGAAATTCCGGCATCTTTTAAAGCACGCTGCATTACTAAAGTTGCGCCTAATCCATCAGGATGAGGTGCGGTAATATGGTAAGCATCTCCGCTCAAACCGCCACCAATAACTTCAGCATAAATTTTTGCACCACGTGCAAGTGCGTGTTCTAATTCTTCAAGAATTAATGCAGCTCCACCTTCACCTAACACAAAACCATCACGTGTTAAATCATAAGGACGGGAAGCAGTTTGAGGAGAATCGTTATTCGTACTCATTGCCTGGCAGGCATTAAATCCACCAATACCGCTTTCGTTAATTGCGGCCTCAGAACCGCCGGTAACAATGGCATTTGCTTTTCCTAAGCGGATATAATTGAACGCATCGATTAAGGCATTTGTTGAAGAAGCACAAGCTGCAACAGTTGTAAAGTTTGGACCACGTAAACCAAAACGAATCGAAATGTGACCCGAACAAATATCTGCAATCATTTTAGGAATAAAGAAGGGATTGAAACGAGGTGTTCCGTCGCCTTTAGCAAAACCAAAAGTTTCAGTTTGAAATGTATCTAGACCTCCTATACCCGAACCCCAGATAACTCCAATCTCATTTTTGTCGATACCTTCTTTATCTATACCGGAATCGGCCATAGCCTGAGTAGCTGCTGCAATGCCGTAATGGGTAAATGCATCAACTCTGCGGGCTTCTTTTTTGTCGAAATAATCTTCGGGGTTAAACCCTTTTACTTCGCAGGCGAAGCGGGTTTTGAATTTGGTAGCATCAAAGCGCGTAATAATAGCTGCACCGCTTACACCGTTCACAAGATTGGTCCAATAATCATTTATATTATTGCCCAATGGTGTAACGGCACCGAGTCCGGTTACCACTACGCGTTTTAATTGCATAAGAAATTATTTAAAAACTACTTAGCGTTAGTTTCAATATAAGCAATAGCATCACCAACAGTAGAGATTTTCTCAGCTTGCTCGTCAGGTATTGCAATATTGAATTCTTTTTCGAATTCCATGATCAATTCAACCGTATCCAATGAATCAGCTCCTAAATCGTTAGTAAAGCTTGCAGTTGAGGTTACTTCTTTTTCATCAACACCTAATTTGTCAACGATAATAGATTTTACTTTGTTTGCTATGTCAGACATTTTTTAAAAATTAAAAATTCGGCACAAAGATAAAGCTATGGTAAGAAAAACAAAATAAATACGCCTAATTTAAAGAACAGGCTTTTAACAATTTGATAATCAAGATTTAATATTGATTTATGGCTCTATGCTTTAGCCAAAAAGAAACCCCGTTTTTAACGGGGTCAATATCGTTTTATGAGCTCTTTTTCACTACCTTATGTCTGCGGTGGCGGTGATGGCTATGCACTGAAGGCCCCCTTGCAGCATCTTGAGCGGCTTCTTTTTCAGCTTGTTTCTTCTGAACTTTATTCATAATCACGTATACTCCTAAACCGCCGCCAATCAATCCCAACATAATCCAAATCCCCTCAAGACTGTTAAATTCCTTACTAATTGCGTTCTTCGCCTTGTCAGCAAAACCGGCTCTGCTTATTAACGAGCTGAATAACAGTAAGTTAAAAATAACTAACTGTTTTATTCTCGAAATATGTTTTCCGGTCAACTTCATTCCTTTTAATTGCTGCTAAATGCGAGGCGAAACTACTATAATAATACGATAAAAGAACGCTAAGGTTCGACTAAAATTATTTTTTTATTGAACAAATTATTGTTAATTTTGTCTCCGATATATAAGATATGATAAGAATAGGGGACCAATTAGTCCCCTATTTTATTGTAAAATGATACTTAAAGAACGGATAATTGAGCTGATCAATGAAAAAATAAATGGAACACATTTGTTTATGATTGATGCCAAAATTTTGCCGGGAAATAAGATTGAAGTGTTCATTGATGGTGATAATGGCTTAGGAATTAATGATTGTGTTGATTTAAGCAGACACATTGAAAAAAACCTGAACCGCGATGTTGAGGATTTTTCCTTAGAAGTTAGTTCGCCGGGGGCAACACAACCTTTAAAATTGAGCCGACAGTACATTAAACACATTGGCCGCGATTTTGAACTCATAATGAACGATGGAACACTAGTGACAGGAACATTGATTGAAATTGGAACAAACGGAGATCTGACCTTAGAAACAACAACACGCGAACCAAAACCAATCGGAAAAGGAAAAATAAACATAACAAGAAAACAAAACATACAATTACAAAACATAAAAGAATCGAAAATCAAATTAAAATTTTAAAACAAAAGAAATCATGGAAGGCGTAAACTTAATCGAATCATTTTCGGAGTTTAAAGACATCAAGAACATCGACCGCGCAACTTTAATGAGCATCATTGAAGATGTGTTCCGTAGCATGTTAATAAAGAGATTCGGATCAGATAAGAACTTTGACATCATTGTTAACCCTGACAAGGGTGATATTGAGATATGGAAAAACCGGAATATAGTTGATGATGAGTTTGCAGATGATTCATTTGATTATGATGAGAACCGCCATATCAGTTTAACGGAGGCAAAAAAAATTGAACCGGATTTCGAAATTGGCGAAGACGTTTCTGAACAAGTAAAGTTAGACGACTTCGGACGCCGTGCTGTTTTAGCCATCCGTCAAAACTTAGTACAAAAAATCCTTGAACTTGAGAAAAGCGAAATCTACAACAAATACAAAGAGCGTGTTGGTGATGTTATCAATGCTGAAGTATATCAGGTTTGGAAAAAAGAGATTATGCTTCTCGATGATGAAGGTAACGAACTGATCTTGCCGAAAACAGAACAAATCCCGTCCGACTTCTTCAAAAAAGGCGACACCGTTAAAGCAGTCGTTTCTAAAGTTGAAATGAAAGGTGGTACACCTTCTATCGTGGTTTCAAGAACTTCTCCTGCCTTCCTTGAGCGTTTATTTGAAATGGAAGTGCCCGAAATTTTCGACGGACTTATCATCATCAAGAAAATCGTACGCGAACCCGGTGAACGTGCTAAAGTAGCGGTTGAAAGTTACGACGACAGAATTGATCCGGTAGGAGCTTGCGTTGGTATGAAAGGCTCCCGTATACATGGCATCGTACGCGAATTGAAAAACGAAAATATCGACGTTATTAATTATACAGCGAATTCAACATTATTAATTCAACGTGCATTAAGTCCCGCTAAAGTAACATCCATTAAAATTGATGACGAGACAAAACGTGCTGATGTATTTTTACGGCCTGACCAAATCTCATTAGCGATTGGTAAAGGTGGGTACAATATTAAATTAGCTGGAAAATTAACCGGTTATGAAATCGATGTTTACCGCGATTCGGATACTGAAGTTGAAAGTGAAGACGTAGACTTGGAAGAATTTGCAGATGAAATTGAACCGGCTATTATTGATGAGTTAAAAGCAATTGGCTGTGATACTGCAAAATCAGTTTTAGAACTCAGCGTTGATGAATTAAAACGACGCACAGGTTTAGAAGAAGAAACGATTAGCGATATCCGGAAAGTGCTTGAATCGGAATTTAATTAAATAAAAGGTTTGCAGACAACCTAAACTGCATTTAACTGAACACTAAAAAAAAGAGAGTAAATTAAAGTATGTCAGACGGAACAAAACAACTTCGCTTAAGTAAAGTAGCAAAAGAATTCAATCTTTCATTGGGAAAGATTGTGGAATTTCTTGCTTCAAAAGGCAAGCCGGTTGATAATAACCCTAATGCTAAAATCGGGGACGAAGAATATGTTTTATTGCAGAAAGAGTTTTCAAGTGATAAAAACGCACGGGTGGAGGCAGAACAAGTGTCGCAAAACATCAGCAAAGTAAAACGCGATAGTATTATTCTTGACGATGGCAAATCAAAACAAAAATCAAAGATCGAAACGGAAGAAGTCAGGATAAAAGATTTAACCGATACCTCCATTGAAACCACCAAAAAAGAAAAAGCAACCACTAAAAAAGAAGAGGTAGTAAAAACCGAAATTGAAAATTTAGAGGGGCCGAAAGTATTAGGAAAGCTGGATCTGAAATCCATTAGTTCAAAAACTAAGACCGATAAAAAATCGAAAGATGAGGATAACGGAACTAAGAAAAAAGTAAAAGGCAAAAAAGAAGATGAGCATGTTATAGACACCGAGGAACTTGTAGAGTCGGAAACTGATGCTGAAGAAGAACAAAAAGAAGATTTTTTAGAAACAAGAATCGAAAAACTGGAAGGCCCGAAAATTCTTGGCAATATTGTTTTACCTGCTAAAGAAGAGAAGAAAAAACCGGTTGC
>JAHEYE010000203.1 GCA_023251695.1 Sphingobacteriaceae bacterium
AAATTCAATTCCAAAAAAACATTTTAGCATTAAATCATAAGTATTTAAATCTGCATTGCTGATATAAGATTGCAAAACATATCGGTCTACAAAACCTAAAATCCATCCGCAAATCACAAAGAATACATAGGGGGTGCAGAAAGTTGTTAAATCTTTCATAAAGCTTTTCTCATACTTAAATTCACCATTCGACATGAAAATATACTGAGCTATAAAAAATATAATTACACCAGATAGTAGCCGGCCGTAAATGGGTCCGACAATGGAGTCAGGGAATAAAAATAAGCCTCCGACAGAGATTCCGATAGTCGCTATGAAATTAATGAAGTTGGCAGTTAAAAATAAGGCAGGCTTTTTAAAATAAATTAAAGCATTGGTTGAAGCTTTGAAATAGGAGTTAAAAAAAGCGGTAAATACCGACAAAAACCCATAGGGCCAAAATTCCATTTGGTAGGATGGGTTAAATACTCTTCCGAAAATTAAATTTCCGGCTAAGGCAGAAATTAAAAGGAGTATAAGTCCAATCAATAAAAGTAAAATGGAGATAGTGCCGACGAATTTTTTCTGTTGCCCGGGTTCTCCGTTTAACTGAGTGTATTTAATCCCGAAATAACTTTCAATAGAGTAGGAGAATAAAATCTGCAGCAATAAAGAAACGCTGATGTAAAAAGCGACCTGCGTAAATTGTAAATCATTTAAATAATTGGTGTAGAAAGGCAGCAGGATTAAACTCCCCACCATTGGCAATGCTCCGCCGATGGTATAAATGATTGAAGATTTTAAAAACGATTTACTTATCATTTAGCCTTCAGGCTTTTTCGTAAATATAAAAATCTGATAATGATCCTATCGGTCCGCTGTCTTTAACAGGATATTTATTCTTAATTAATTCTTTCAATTTCCAGCCTTTAATATTCTTGCTTACAAAATCAGTAAAACTTCTTCTGTTTTCATGCTGGTGAACAGGTTCTTCAGCCTGATTGTAATCTGAAGCATAGATAATCACATATTTGTCGGCCGCAGCAAATAAATGAAGTAAATAGTTTTCGAAAATTTCACGCTCCACCAAATGATATAATACATCAAGCGACATGGTTAAATCGGCATGAAATAAACGGTTATTATCAACGAAAGCCATGGTGTTATAAACGTAAAAGCTTTTGGTTTTGTCTGAACTAAAACGGTTATAACATAATTTAACGGCTGTTGGCGATACATCCAGCCCAATATATTGAGGGTATTTCGCAATCGTCAACTGATTGCCGTCACCACATCCGAATTCCATTACAGTTTTAATATTGTTTTTCGCAACAAAATCATTGATAATATCAGCCTTGTGTTCTGCTAAATGGTCATATGAACCGGTACCGGAGTTATCGCCTAGTTTGTATCGCTCGTCCCAATAGAGTTCAGAGCCTTTGAATTTCTTTTTTTCGCGACTGCGCTTCCAGTTCTTTACAAAAGGAATCTCTAAAATTTTCGACTTTAAACCCATACCTTTGAATTATTCCTTAAATTTGATTTTAAATTCCTTAAAAGTACAAAAAATAGTTTTACAGAATGAAAGTACTCTTTATTTCTTCCTGGTATCCGAACAGCACTAATCCTTTAAAAGGGGTTTTTGTGAAGAAACATGCGACAGCCATAAGAAAAGCAGGGGTAGAAATAGAAGTTTTAGCCATTACGGTTAATCCGCGTTCGGGTTTATTTAAAAAGAAATTTTACAGGGAAGTGGATGAAAACGGCGTGGTAACGCACATTATCGAATTAAATTCTTTTTTCTACAAATTCATTCATGTGGATTTGATCATGCAATATGCTTTTTTGAAGAAATATTATTACCGGCATGTAAAACCAAAATTCAATCCTGATATTATTCATTCTAACGTAATTTTCCCGGCGGGAGTTTTAGCTTATTGGCTTTCGAAAAAAGAGGGAAAACCGCACATAATCACAGAGCATTGGAGCAAAGTTGATAAATTAATGTCGCGCAGCATATATTCCGGTTCAGCAAAAAAAGCTTATGCCTCTGCGAAATTTGTGACTGTTGTCTCTGCTTTTTTGAAAAATAGTTTGAGTAAGTATGTTAACCAGGCTGATAAAATAAAAGTAATTCCTAATGTTGTAAATACAGAAGTCTTTGCTTACAAAGAAAAAGACCGAAATGCTGCTGAAATTAAATTCTCCTGCGTTGCACATTGGACAAATCCCAAACGACCTGATTTGATATTTAAAGCATTAAATGAATTTTCTAAGAACGCGGGCAAAAAAATAATTTTGAATATAGGGGGAGAGGGATATTTGATGGAGGAATTAAAAAAATCAAAATGGAACTTTACTATAAACTATTTAGGAAACCTTCATCCGCAAAAATTAGCAGAGCTCCATCAACAGTCAGATTACTTTTTACATGCCAGTGATATAGAAACTTTTTCAATTGTAATCGCTGAGGCCCTTGCTACAGGAACGCCGGTATTAGCTTCAAGAGCCGGAGCAATTTCTGAGCTAATGAATGAAGATAATGGAATTCTTTCTGAAAATACCAATGAAAGTTGGTTAGAAGGATTAAAACAAATCACGCAAAAGAATTACGATAATAAATTGATCAGTAAGAACAGTGACAGCTTTAGTCTGCTTAAAATTGGAAATAAGTTTAAAGAACTTTACGATTCTTTATTCTGATTTAACTATTTTCTTCGTTAAAATAGTTTTTCTGTTGTCCGAAATACTAATAAAATAGATGCCGTCCTGAATATCGCTCATGTCAATCGAACTGACAGGTGTATTAATTTTTTTCACTGTCTTTCCGATTAGGTTTGTGATAATTATCTCATCATATTTTATTTTCGTATCAATATTGAGAAGTGTGTTGAATGGGCTGGGGTAAATGCTTATACCATTTCCATCTTGTTTTTCATAAATACCTGTACATGGACTAACAGCAACTGTAACTCCAAAGGTTTTAATGCAACCATTCGCATCGGTAATGGAAACGGCATAATTAGTAGTAACAGTAGGTGAGACCATGATCCCTGGGGTATTAGCTCCGGTGGTCCAGGTATATGTATACCCGGGCGTTCCTCCGCTGACCATAGCATTCAAAGCACCTTGACCTCCCTGGCATAGCGATAGTGGATCAACGCTTAAAACCAGAGGGGGAGGGTCGATGACAGAAACTGTTGCTGTATTATATTTACACGTTGCGTCAATTGCACTTACAGTATAGATAGCCGCAGGAATATTAGTTACGGTTTGCCCGCTTAAAGAGCCCGGCATCCATGTATAGGTTAAACTTAAACTTGAAGTGGTACTTGCAGTGGCCGAGCCGGTAGCATATCCCGAACAAGTAGCACTAGTACTTGTAGCGCTAACATTAATAGTAGTATCCCGGAGGTCACTCATTACTTCTATGTCATCCCAGAAATAATTTGCGTAAGCAGACGGTGGTCCGGAAGTGCCTGTATAATTACTCACTGCATTATTTGAAGCATCAGGCCGGAAAGACCCTAGTGTAATGTATTGCCAATTAGATGTTGCTGTAACAACAAAACTATATGTGACCCAGGAAGTACTGCCTGAATAAGCTGTTATTTCACACTGTGGACTAACACTGATCAAACTCCATCCGCTTTGAGTCAAAGGTGCAGTCGAAAAATAAGCGCCAATGTTTTGAATAATGTAAGGACAAGCAGGAGTGATTCCGTTCGTCAAAGAAAAAGAAACTGTATAAGATCTTCCTGTCACCATAGCACAGTTAAGTTTTGTTGACATATATTCTCTGTAATTCGGATAGGGTGAATTATATAAAACAGTACCTGCAAAACCACTTCCTGTTTTTGGCATACATGTACCTGCATTTGTTGAAGGATAATCGTAACCGCAGCAGCCACATCCGTGATAAAGATCAGGAGTTCCCACCGTAAAATTACCATAAACAAGGTTTACATTGTTCCATCCGGTTGCATAATTAATTTGGCCGGCAAAAGTAGGGCATGTTGTTGTAGTTTCGAAACTTCCATTTGGAACAAGATTGATCTGAGAAAAAGCCTTGAATTGAAAGATAAAAAGTAAAAGCGAAGCTTTAATAATATTTTTCATGGCAAGTAGTTTAGGTAAAAATATAAAAATTCAGCTTATAAACAATATATCTAAAATTATTTAGAAGTTTTTTATTTAAATTGCACTCAATTAAATGAGTTTTGCAAAGATAATAGCAAGAAAAATCGTTTTCCCTGTATTAATAGGATTGAAGGCGGACCAATTACTTCTGGGTGGTTCAGGAAAAAGCGCAATAGTGAATTTTCATGGTGTTACAGATGTGAATGGGAATCGCTTCAATAACCGTCACCTTGATGTGAATGAATTTGAAAAACTTATCATTTATTTGAAAAGAAATTATGAGATTGTAAGTTTGAAAGATATTTTTGAAATTCACCGCTCAGGAAAAAAAACAACGAAGCGGACTATTGCCTTAACATTTGACGATGGTTATATAAACAATTTTACGATTGCACTTCCTTTGCTAAAAAAGCATAATGTTCCTGCAACTTTTTATCTTATCACAAAAGGGTTCACCGATCCTGAATATTATGTGTGGCCGGATATTATTGATCTTGTTCAGAGAAATTTAAAACAAGATGTTATTTTGGACGTAGGCACATTTAAATACCCGGGTTTTTATTGTGATAAATTAAAATTAAGTCTGGTTGATTTTTTAAAATCCTGTGGATCGAAAAGGGAAAAATATATTTCTGAATTGTCGGCGAAATATTCTTTTTACAAAGTGACGGCAAAAAAGTTTCCTCAATTAATTGAGTTGGTAAGGAAAGATGAATTTAAAAAATATTCGGATGAAGTCCTGATCGAGTACGGTTCCCACTCGCATACACATTTTAATCTTGAATATTTAACAGCTACAGAATGTGAAGCTGAGCTGAAAGAATCGAGACGGATAATTACAGATTTAACAGGTAAAGAACCAATTTCGTTGGCGTTTCCTGATGGAAGCTACAGCAATGAAACAATTGATATTGGAATAAAAGCCGGGTATCTTAATCAGGTTGCGGTGACTTATAAATTTAATGAGAACAATAAAAACCCGAACTTATTATCGCGCTATACGGTTAGTAATTCCACAACCTGGCAATCGAATGCTATCCGTTTAGCAATGGATTTTAAGAAATTCGCGTTTTAGAACGTATCGAAATCAGCAGCCTGATAGGAAAATTTTTCAGGATTATAATTTTTAGTTAAATCCAAACAACCAACCGCATTTTTAGACGAAGCCGGATATTTTTCCTTTAACCATTGGTCATACAAACTGTTTTCGAAGACCGAGAAGTGAACACCTGAACATAAGATTTTTTTTGCCAGCTCAATTAATCCTTTAATAACACCAAAAAATTTTTCTTTTTCGCAAAATTCAACATCACCAACCCATAAGCGGCCGTCGACTTTAACCCAACACTTTATACCATTCACTTCAATTACGCCCGGTTTATAATAAGTTTTATAATTAAAGTAATTCTTATCATGAATAATATTTCCGTATTCTTTTAGTTGATCAGTAAGTGAATTAGGAAATACAGCATCAATGTATTTTATCCTTTTAAGATAAACGGAAGAATAAATTCGTGAAAAAGCCTTTGATTTCTTGGCTACTTTTTCAAACGGTAAGGCACCTGTTTTTATTTTGTAGGTATTGATGTTAGAGTAGTGTACCCAATCTAGTTTTTTTACAAACCCGGGATATGAATTATCATTCGGAAAACCGAAAATGAATTCAACACCCGATTCCTTTGCTAAATCATAGGTCATTTTCGCCAACGTAATGAATAAACCTTTTCCCCGGTGATGAGGATGTGTCATTGTGTCGCCAGATTGCGCCGCTAAAATTTCTTTCCCATTTAACTGAACTTTTGTAGGGAAAACACCATAGTAAGCAGCGGGTTCATTTGTAGAAGAGTAAGCAATAAAACCAATACTCCATAAACCAAAAGCAGAAGTATCATATTTCTTTTTCAAAAATGAAAGGTCTGATTTCTCATTAAAAGCATGTTTATACAGGAATATCAAATCTTTGAGATTTGTATCAGATAATTTTTCAAACCTGTATTCACTCATCATTTATTCCTTTGCAATTTTTTTATAGGATACCGTAATACCTTTTATTAGAGAAGAACTCAGGCCATTATGTTCCATTTCGTTAAGTCCCGCGATAGTACAGCCTTTCGGGGTGGTTACTTTGTCAATTTCCTGTTCAGGATGAGTGCCTTTTTTTATTAATAGTTCAGCTGCCCCTTTCACGGTTTGAGATACAATTTTCCGGGCTGTTACTGCATCAAAACCAATTTCGATGCCACCTTGTATACTTGCTCTGATATAACGCATGGCAAATCCGGTTCCGCAAGCGCCGATAATG
>JAHEYE010000031.1 GCA_023251695.1 Sphingobacteriaceae bacterium
TTCTGATCTATTAGCATTGGCATTATTAACGCCGCCCGGAGAGTGGGGCGCCGATTGTGTTGTAGGAAATTCTCAACGCTTTGGTGTACCATTGGGTTATGGTGGTCCGCACGCAGCATTTTTTACTTGCAAAGAAGAATATAAACGTTTAATACCAGGACGTATTATTGGTGTAAGTGTGGATGCTGAAGGTCATCAGGCCTTACGCATGGCTTTGCAAACACGCGAGCAACACATTAAACGCGATAAAGCAACTTCAAACATTTGTACAGCGCAGGCACTTCTTGCTATTATGGCAAGTATGTATGCAGTGTATCATGGTCCGAAAGGAATAAAAGCCATTGCCAATCATGTACATGGTTTCACTAATTATATTGCTGAAGAATTAAAAGGAATGGGGTATACAATTACCAACAAATTATTCTTCGATACGATTACAGTGAAACTTCCATCCTCAACCAATGCCGGAAAAATAAAAGAGCTGGCAGAAAAAAATGAGATTAATTTCCGTATCGTAAATGATTCAACGGTGAGTATTGCATTCGATCAAACGGTTGGTGTTGATGACGCGATAGATGTATTAGCTATTTTCTCAAATGCGATTAATCACAAACGTGAGAATAAAGAGCCTAATTTCTCATCGAAGATAAAGGGTACGTTTGCCGACCGTAAGTCGCCTTACTTAACGCATCCTACTTTCAATAGTTATCACAGTGAAACAGAAATGATGCGCTATATTAAGCGTTTAGAAAATAAAGATTTATCTCTGGTGCATAGTATGATTTCATTAGGTTCATGTACCATGAAATTAAACGCAGCCGCTGAATTATTGCCGTTAACATGGCCCGAGTGGGCAAACATGCATCCATTTGTACCTGTTGAACAGGCAAAAGGTTATGCATTAATGATTAAAGAATTAGATAAAGATTTAAGTAATATTACCGGTTTTGCAAAAATGAGCATGCAACCGAATTCAGGTGCGCAAGGTGAATATGCGGGCTTAATGGTAATCCGTGCTTATCATATTGCCAATGGAAATGCACACCGTAACGTTGCATTAATTCCGCAATCAGCGCATGGAACAAATCCGGCGAGCGCAGCTATGGCGGGCATGACTATCGTTGTTACAAAGTGTGATGCAAAAGGAAATATTGATTTAAAAGATTTAAGGGAAAAGGCAGAATTACATAAAGATAAATTATCCTGTTTAATGGTTACTTATCCGAGTACACACGGTGTGTATGAAGAGGGAATTAAAAAAGTAACAAAAGTGATTCACGAAAACGGTGGCTTGGTTTACATGGATGGTGCGAATATGAACGCACAGGTTGGTTTAACTTCTCCCGGTAATATCGGTGCGGATGTTTGTCACCTGAATTTGCATAAAACATTCGCAATTCCGCATGGCGGTGGTGGTCCGGGTATGGGTCCTATTGGTGTAGTGGATAAATTGGTTCCGTATTTGCCTTCTCATCCGATTATAAATACCAGTGGTGATAAAGGAATTTCAGCCGTATCAGCTGCGCCCTATGGGAGCTCATTAATTTTATTAATCTCTTATGGGTATATAAAAATGTTGGGTGGCGAAGGTGTTACGGAAGCTACAAGAACAGCTATCCTTAATGCGAATTACATGAAGGAGGTATTGAAAGATCATTACAAAATTTTATATACCGGTAAAAGCGGACGATGTGCACATGAAATGATTTTAGATTGCAGTGGTTTTAAAATGGCCAGTGGAGTTGAAGTGGGTGATATTGCAAAACGTTTAATGGATTATTGCTTTCATGCGCCAACGGTTTCATTCCCTGTACATGATACACTAATGATGGAGCCGACTGAAAGTGAAAACAAAGCTGAGCTGGATCGTTTTTGTGAAGCAATGATTTCTATCAGAAAGGAAATTCAGGAAATTATTGATGGTAAATTCGATAAAGCAGATAACGTAATTAAAAATGCACCACATACAGCCCGATTGGTTGTTTCTGATAGTTGGAATAAATCTTATCCGCGTGAGAAAGCTGCATTTCCATTAAAATGGGTGAAAGCAAATAAATTCTGGCCTAGCGTTGCAAGAGTTGATAACGCGTATGGCGATCGTAATTTAGTTTGTTCGTGTGCACCGATTGAAGCATATATGGAAGAGCCGGTGAATGCGTAATAGACATTAAGTAATTTTACTTTAAAACCCTTGTGTGTATTACAGCAAGGGTTTTTTATTTACTTTTAGAAGTGATGTCAACTGATTAATTACCAGTAATATAAATAGGCTTTTTAACCTGTTATTTCTAAAAAAATTGCCGTATCTTACATAATTGTATGCAAGATACTATAGAACAAATTGATACATCTGAAATTGATCAGCTTAATACGGAGGCCTGGAGCATTAACCGTAAGGACGCTTATAAATCAATCGAGATAAGTTCAAAGGCCCTTGAAAAGGCAAATAAATTAAAATATAAAAAAGGAATAGCATTAGCTTATAAAACTTTAGGTACTGCGAGTATTTGGATTTCCAAAAATGAAGAAGCATTACGATATTGTTTTGATGCCATTTCCATTTTCAAGGAAATAAATGATAAAGTTAATGACGCCGAAACAAATTATTATGTTGGCGCCAATTTCAGATATTTATCCGATTACGATTCAGCCATAAAATATTATAATGAATGTTATAATATTAATAATTCAATTGGTAATGAAATTGGAATGGCAGACGGCTTAAACGGACTGGGTACTGTTTATTATTCGATTGAAAAAAACGATAAGGCTTTAGATGTATTACTGGAAAGCGAAAAACTCTGCATAAAGCATAACGACAATGAAATTTATGTAAAAGTTCTGGATGGTCTCGGCGAAACCTACCACAATTTAAAAAAGTACGATTTAGCTTTAGAATACTATAATAAATGTGCGGATATCTGCGCACAAATTGGTAACAAACAGGTTGCAGCATTCGCGCTTGATGGTTTAGGCCGTACTTATTCCTCCACAAAAAAATACGATTTGGCAATGGCCAAATTTAACGAAAGCCTTGCTCTGAGAAAGGAACTTGGTTTTAGGTCTGGAGAAGTAATAACACTTTACAATATCGGAGTTTTATTAACCGATAAAGCAGATATTAAAGAGGCCATTAATTATTTAGTAAAATCGTTCGACTTATCGAAAACGGTAAATTCCAAAGAAGGTATTTATAAAGCAAGTGAAAGACTGGCAGAGCTTTTCGAAAAACAAAAAAATTACGAAGAGTCTATAAAATATTTTAAAATTTTCCAGTCGACCCGCGAAGATGTCCGTAATGAAAAGACTAATCAACTTGTAAAGAGTGTTGAGCTTCAACACAAGGTTTTACAGTCGCAAGCTGAAAAATTATTACTTGAAGAAAAAGCAAAAGAGCTGGAGAACTATACCAATAATTTAGTTTTATTAAGTGAAATAGGTCAGCAAATTATTTCGCAACACACGGTAGCCGAAATTGTGGAAAAGGTTTACGACAGTGTTAATTCATTAATGGATGCCGCGGGCTTTGGTATTGGTTTATTTGATGCTAAGAAGAAGCAGGTTATTTTTCCACTTTACATTGAGGGGGAAGAAAAATTTACCGATTTAACTTATGATGTTGCTAATACAGATAAACTCGCTGTAAATTGTTTTGCGAATAACCGTGAGATTGTAATTAACGATTTTAAAAAGGAGTACCATCTTTATTTTAAAAATTATACCGAACCTACTTTCGGTAAAGCAGTTAGCTCACTCATTTATTTGCCGCTTAAAGTACGCGATAATATTGTGGGTGTAATTACAGTTCAAAGTTTTAACACTAATGCTTATACACAATACCATCTGAATGTACTGCGCAATCTGGCTTCCTATGCGGCCATAGCATTGGATAATGCGCAGATCTATGAATTGCAGGAGAAGACAATTTTTGCACGCACAAGGGAAGTATTAGTTCAAAAAGAGGAAATTGAAAAAGCTTATATGAATAATAAGCTGTTGAGCGAAGTTGGACAACAGATAACATCTACTTTAAACTTCGAAGAAATCTTCGATAAATTGCATCAGTACGTTGGTAAGGTTATGGATGCTGCCTGCTTTGGTATCCGCCTGCACGATCCTGTTAAACATACTGTAGAATATAAATATGGCATTGAACGCGGAAAAAAATACTCAAGTATCGCTACCATTTCGATGGATGATGATGATAATTATTCGGTATGGTGTATCAAAAACAAAAAAGAGATTTTCCTGAACGATAATCTGAACGAATACAGTAAGTATGTTAAGCAAATAAAAGTAGTTAGCGGAGATTTACCACATTCGTTAATTTTTTATCCGATTATGATGGCTGAGCGCGTACTCGGTGTAATTACCATTCAGAGTTTCGAAAAATTTGCTTACAAATCGTACCATATCGATATTTTAAAATCTTTAGCTTCTTATATCGCCATAGCTCTCGAGAACGCCTCACTTTATGAGCACATGGAAGAGAAAGTGAAAGAGCGCACACTTGAAGTGGTGAAACAAAAAGAGGAGATTGAAAAAACATACCATAATACAAAATTGTTAGGACAGATTGGTAAAGACATTACTTCCACCTTATCGGTTTCAGAGATTGTAGAGAAAGTTTATACCAACGTAAATTCTTTAATGGATGCCACGGTATTTGCGATAGGAATTTTGAAGGATGAAACACAGAATCTTGTTTTCTCCGGTACTATGGAAAAAGGAAAAAAGCTGGATGACTTTTCGTATACGCTGAGTGATGATACGCTTTCGGTTTGGTGTTTTAATAATGAGAAAGATGTTTTTATTAACGATTACAACGTTGAACATCAGAAATTTATTAAGGCGGACTATTCTGCGGTGCAAGGCGACGACACGGTGTCGATGATCTTTTTACCTATTTATGGTAAAAGTAAAAAACTGGGCGTTTTATCAGTACAGAGTTTTCAGAAGAATGCTTATTCGGAGTATCACCTTAATATTCTAAAAAATCTGGCGGTTCATGTTGGCATTGCATTTGATAATGCATCACTCTATGAAAATCTCGAAGAACGCGTTCAGGAGAGAACTTCTGAGGTGATTAAGCAAAAGGAATTACTCGAGAAAAATTTTCAGGATACAAAATTAATCGCGCAAATCACCAAAGATATTTCATCTTCATTATCGGTCGAGACAATTGTTTCCAGGGTTTATGAGAATATTAACACGTTAATGCCATCCGAATCTTTTGGTATTGGTTTATATAATCCTGTTTCTCATAGTTTACAGTTCCCTGGTTTTATTGAGCGCAACGAAAAAATGCCTTTCTTCGAATTTCATTGCAGTGATAAAGACCGCTATGCCGTATGGTGTTTCGATAATGAAAAAGAAATTATTATTAACGATAACCATACAGAGTATAGTAAATATATTAAAGTCCTGAAAGCGCCGGTTGCAGGAAAGTCACCTGAATCTTTAATCTATCTTCCTCTTTTTACTAAAGATAAAAAAATTGGTGTATTAACGGTTCAGAGTTTTACAAAGGATGCTTATCACGAGTATGAGGTAAATATTTTGCGGAACCTTGCCCTTTCAATAGCCATTGCGCTTGATAATGCAAGTCTTTATGAAAACCTTGAAGAAAAAGTTAAAGAAAGAACACAGGAGGTAAATAGTCAGAAGGCAATCATTGAAGAAAAGAATAAAGATATTACAGATAGTATTAAGTACGCAAAAAAAATTCAGCAGGCACTAATGCCGGATCCTGATGCCTTGAAGAAAGTTTTTTCCGAAAGTTTCGTTTATTACCGTCCAAAGGATATTGTGAGTGGTGACTTTTATTGGATCGAAACCTTTAGCGAAAATGTTACCGTATTTGCTGCTGCTGATTGTACCGGTCACGGTGTACCGGGTGCGTTCATGTCTTTGATCTGTAACGACCTCATGACGCAGGTAATCAAAGATCAGAATGTAACAACTCCGGGGCAGGCATTAACAATTCTGGATGAACGTTTACGTTCGATGTTAAATAAAAGCTCCGACCATTCTTCCAATGATGGTATGGATATTGCTTTATGTGCTTATTTCCCTAAGCAAATGCTATTACAGTTTGCAGGAGCTCACCGGCCATTACTGTTGATTAGAGACGGTGAATTAATAGAGCATAAACCAAGTAAGCATTCAATCGGCGGTTATATCAGTGGTAATAAAATGTTTGAGGATAAAACAATTCAATTACAGAAAGGTGATAGTCTTTATGTTTTAACAGATGGTTATTCTGATCAGTTTGGCGGGCAAAACGGTAAAAAATTTAAATTTAAAAAACTTCAGAAATTAATTCAATCTATAGCTCACATGAGCATGGCTGAGCAACATGATTTATTGGAAGAGGCATTTATTTCCTGGCGCGGCAGTCACGAACAAGTTGATGATGTTTGTGTAATCGGCGTAAAGGTTTAATTACTGTTCTTCATCATCCTCAAGTCTTTTGTATCGTTTATTTTATATAATATTTTTTATATGTCCGGCGTTTCAGGGCTTAAGTCAATCCTATTCTATAGAAGGAAAAGTAGAGGAGAAAAAAAATGAGCCGGCCATAGGCGCTTCAGTTATTGTTTTAAAACCGGATTCTTCTTTTTTGAAAGGTACCACCACCAATGAAAACGGCAATTTTAAAATAGAAGAAATCCCTTCCGGGAATTATATTCTCAAGGTCACATACCTTGGTTACAATCATGTTTTTAAAAGCATTGAGATTAGTGATAAATTTACTTTTCAATACGTGAAATTAACAGCCTCTGCAAAAAACCTCAAGGAAGTTAAAGTTGAAGCCGAAGCAGTAATAGCAACGCAAAATGGCGACACAACAAGTTATAACTCTAAAGCATTCAAAACAAATAAAGATGCAAATGCGGAAGATTTGGTAACGAAAATGCCGGGAGTTACCATTACCGATGGAAAAGTTCAGGCGCAGGGTGAAGATGTAAAACAGATTTTGGTGGATGGCAAACCTTTTTTCGGTGACGACCCCAATTCGGTCCTAAAAAATTTACCGGCTGAGATTATTGATAAAGTACAGGTGTTTGATAAAAAAAGTGATCAGGCGCAATTCACAGGATTTGACGATGGCAATAGCAGTAAAACCATAAACATTGTTACCAAGGCCCAATTCAGGAATGGGATTTTTGGCAAGGCATACGGAGGCTATGGCTATCCGGATAAATACAAAGGCGGTCTTGTGATAAACCGTTTTAAAGAGAAACAAAGATTTACGGTCCTGGTTTTGAGCAATAACATTAATGAGCAGAATTTTTCGAGTGAGGATTTGTTAGGCGTCATGAGTTCGTCCGGCGGAAACAGTGGTGGCAGTAACAGAAGTATGAGAGGGGGAAGCGGACGGAGCAGCGGCGGACAACAGAACAATACGGAAAGTTTTTTGGTAGATATAAAGAATGGAATAATAACTACCAATGCCGCAGGTATGAATTATTCAGATAAATGGGGTAAAAAAACAAATGTCAGCGGATCCTATTTTTTTAATTGGACGGATAATAAAGCAACTTCTGTTTTATTAAGGAATTATATTATCGGGAATAGCAATGGTTTGCGTTACGATGAGAATAATGTTTCACAGAGTAATAATTACAACCACCGTTTAAATCTGAAATTCGAATGTAAACCGGATTCACAAAATTCAATCACTTTACAGCCAAAAATTTCGTTTCAGCTGAACGATGGAATAAACAATTTATACGGTGAGAATACCAGAAGTATAGTGGTAAGTTCAACCGATAATAAATACAAATCTAATCTGAAGGGCTATTCGATTGCATTGCCTGTTTCGGTAAGGCATAGTTTTGCAAAACGCGGACGTACTGTTTCTTTAGATCTCAATCCAAGTTATAACGCCAGTAATGGCTTAAGCAAAATGCAGACCTTCAATAGTTATTATGCGGATACGCTTTTAATAGTAGATTCGCTCGACCAGCGTTCTTTTCTCAACAAGAACGGATTAACTTCTACCTCAAATATTACCTATACCGAACCAATTGCGAAATCCGGGTTTTTGTCGGTCAATTACATTTTTACTTATAATTTATCCTCATCGCAAAAAGAAACCTATGAACGGAATTATGCCGACTATACTTATTCTATTCAGGATTCCTTATTGTCGAATGTTTTTGATAATACTTATCAGGCGCATGCCGCAGGAATAACGTACCGGTATCAGAAGGAAAAATATAATTTTTCGCTGGGCATAAACGCTCAGCAGGCCGATTTGTATAAAAACCAAACATTCCCTTCAGCATTTAGCGGTGGCCGGACTTTTCAATCTATATTGCCCAACGCACAGTTTCAGTACAGGTTCAATAAGAATAAAAACCTGCGCATCAATTACCGTTCCAATAACACACCACCTTCAATCGACCAATTACAGGAAGTTTTAAATAACAGTAATAGCTTACAGCTAAGTACAGGAAATCCGGATTTAAAGCAGAATTTCCAGAATAACTTCACGATGCGTTATCAGGGCGTGAATACCGGCAAATCAACCTCCTTATTTGTTTTACTCGGCGGAACATATACTCAGGATTACATTGGGAATAGCACCACCATTGCTAACAGGGATACAGTTGTACTCAATGGTATTCAATTGGCAAAAGGTTCTCAGTTGAGCCGCCCTATTAATTTGAATAATTATTATAATATCCGTTTCTTTTTTAATTATAGTTTCGCTATGAAAAAATTAAAATCTAATTTAAATATAAATGCAGGATGTAATTATAATAATGTGCCGGCTCTGATTAATGATAAAACCAATTACTCCAATACTTTGGCCCCTTCGTTAGGTCTGGTATTAAGCAGTAATATCAGCGAAAGAGTTGATTTTACAATTTCTTCAAATACGGCGTATAACGATGTAAAAAATACCATACAATCAAGTTCGAATTCTGTTTATTGGCAGCAGACTTCAAAAGTTAAATTAAACCTCAATTCGAAAGGTGGCTTGGTTTTTACAGCGGAATACAATAATCTTTATTATACGGGACTGAGTTCATCGTATAATCAAAATATCTCTTTGCTAAATGCAGCTGTGGGTTATAAATTCTTAAAAGAGAAAAGAATGGATATACGGTTTTTTGTATTCGATATTTTAGGACAAAACAATAGTATTCAGCGCAATATTACCGAAACCTATATTGAGGATACGCAAACCACTATTCTTCAACGGTATTATATGATAATTCTCAGCTATAATATTAAGAAATACTTTAATAAGGAGCGCGTAGTGACGTCCAAAGAGTAGAGGGTAACCTTATTTTACTTATCTTAGCAATATAAATGAGTCACTATCAAACCATAGCTATTCTTGCACAGCACATGGCGCAATTATCGATTTAATTATTCCATAATTTGAAGATTCAAGGATTGAATTTTCAGAGAACATATTAATCGTTAAATTTTCGAATCAAAAATCTTTAAATTAAACAAAATGGCAAAAGAAGTAAAAAACATAGAATACGGCTTAGAAAAAATATTTGAAGGGGCACAGGATTTTCTTCCTTTATTAGGAACTGATTATGTCGAATTTTATGTGGGTAACGCAAAGCAGTCTGCTCATTATTATAAAACAGCTTTCGGTTTCCAATCGTTCGCTTACGCAGGATTAGAGACAGGTTTAACAGACAGAACATCGTATGTTTTAAAACAGGATAAAATCCGCTTGGTATTAACCACAGCTTTAAAAAGTGATTCTCCCATAGGCGAACATGTAAAAAAGCATGGTGATGGAGTTAAAGTAATCGCACTATGGGTGGAAGATACGCGAAAAGCATTTGAAGAAACCACCAAGCGTGGGGCAAAACCATTCATGGAGCCAATTGTAGAAAAAGATGAGAATGGTGAAGTGGTAAGAGCAGGAATTTATACTTATGGCGAAACCGTTCATATGTTTGTCGAGCGTAAAAATTATAGGGGAACTTTTTTGCCGGGCTTTAAAGAATGGAAAAGTGATTATAATCCGGCGCCGGTTGGTTTAAAATTTATCGATCATATGGTTGGTAATGTAGGCTGGAACCAAATGAATGTAACAGTAAAGTGGTATGAGGAAGTAATGGGTTTCGTAAATTTTTTGAGTTTCGACGACAAGCAAATCACCACTGAATACTCTGCTCTGATGAGTAAGGTAATGAGTAATGGAAACGGAAGAATCAAATTTCCTATTAATGAACCTGCTAAGGGAAAAAAGAAATCACAAATCGAAGAATACATTGATTTTTACGAGGGAGCTGGCGTGCAACATTTGGCATTGGCAACCGACGACATAATAAAGACGGTAGCAGAGCTAAAAGCACGTGGTATTGAATTTTTACCGCCACCACCACAATCTTATTATGACGAAGTGCCAAAACGTTTGGGTGTGCATAAGGATATGATGAAGGAAGATATTAAAGAACTTCAGAGATTATCAATCCTTGTTGATGCCGATGAAGAAGGATATTTATTACAAATATTTACAAAACCGGTTGAAGATCGTCCCACTTTATTTTATGAGGTTATTCAGCGCATGGGCGCAAGAGGTTTTGGAGCAGGTAATTTTAAAGCCTTGTTTGAAAGTATTGAAAGGGAGCAGGCATTACGCGGGACTTTATAAAAATAAGTTCTATTAAATTAAAAAGGCAACACAATAGGAGTTGCCTTTTTTTTGTTTCGGGAAACATTGGGTAAACTTTACAGTTTGTATCTTAAACTCACTATAAAGTTTCTCCCGGGAGCATTAATACCACTTGCAAAAGCCCGGTATCTGTTATCGGTAATGTTCTCACAAGCTGCATTAATCCGCAGATTTTTTGTTATGTTATAACCTGCCCTGATATTAAGGGTAAACCAACCGGGCATTCCATTCGCGGTAGCATATTGTAAATTATCTTCCCCGCTTGGACTGTATTCAGAAAGAACTTTTTTACCGTTATAGCGAACGAAAAATTCTGCATCAGTATTTTTTGCTTTGTAGATAATACTGCTTTGACCGAATACCGGAGAAATGTGATCCAAAGGATAAATAGTATCTTTTTTCACATCTGAATATCTGCCGTAAGTAAAGTTGATGGAACTTTTAAAAGAAACATTCTGGTTAAAATCCAGTTGACAACCTGCATTAACACCATAAATATAGGCCCTGTCGGTATTTTGCATGGCTTGTACTTTGTATTTAGTTCCCTGATAGGTTACAGAATCCTGTCCATTCAACTTGAAGTCTCTCTGAGTTAAGTAATTTTCAACGATAGTATAAAAACCCGTTACATCAAATTTATATTTCCCGTTCATGACCTTGCTGATCCCTAATTCAAAGTTGTAAGCGTATTCGGGTTTTATGTTAGGATTGGCGACAATTAAAATACTGCCGCCTGAAGCAAATAACTTACTCATGTCATCCACATTCGGTGTTCTGAATCCGGTATTTGCCAATAGGGAAACTTTGTAATCATTTTCGGCTTTCCATGTAAAACCTAAACTTCCGGTAACAGCCTGACTTTTTTGCACGGCTTTTGGATCAGGAAATTTAAATGGAAGTGTATCTGTGAAATTACAAACAACTGAAGCATTGGTATATCTGATTCCATCCGAAATAATAAAATGATCGTTTACTTCAAAAGCGTGTGAAATGTAGGCAGCAAAAGTGTTCATTTTGCTGGCCGCAGCATAACGTGTATCTGCACGGTAAGTACTGTCTTTTACAATATCGAAATTTTTAGCAGTAGATTTTACATCATTGCTTGTAAATTCGACGCCGTATCTTACTTCATGTTTTTCTTTGATGTTTTTCATTACATCCAGATTAGCAGAAATTACACCTACATCTTCCATTTGCGTTGTACGATTATTTTTTCTGAATTGACGGGTGATTCTGTTCTGATCAATTTTCTGATAAGCAACAATGAACTTGATATTATCGCTTACCCCAGTTTTGGCATCATGATTTAAAGTATAAGCAACCATCATGCGGTTTTGTGTATAATAATTTTCCGCAAATTTTAAATTGCTTCCCGAATAATCCCCGGCTAAGCGGTCGAAACGCGGTAACTCAGGCGTAAGGTTCATCTGAAAATTTAAATTATGCGTCAAGTGTTCGCCTGTTTTAATACTGAAGCGTTGCATAATGTCCATTTGCTTGTATCCGCTTCCAACCAGTTTATTGTTGTTCGGATTTTGAACCATTGTATCACGACCGGCTTTAGTTTGTCCGCCCGCAACTGCGAAACTGCCTAGGTTTTCTCCTCTTTGTATCACATAATAACTGCGGTCCCATTTGTTTGTATAACCATTTAACTTAACACTTCCGCTCGTAAGATCATCAAAACTCGAATATGTTACATTAGTTAAAGAAGCAAATTTTTTAAACCCTAAGTTAAAATCAACATGCCCGGTCATTTCATTATTCACACTTGCATAACGAACCATAGCATTTGCTTTTAAAAGCATTTTATCAGTTGTGCTGAATTGCGCGTTTTTGGTATAGAAATGCATTACGCCACCCAAAGCATCGCTACCATACATTGTAGATGAAGGCCCGAAAATCACTTCTGCTCTTTCGAGCATTTGCGCATCCAAAGTCATTACGTCCTGTAAATGTCCGGACCGGTAAATGGCATTATTCATGCGCACACCATCTACAACAATTAATACGCGGCTGGCTTCGAATCCGCGGAAGTTTGGACTGCCGCCCCCCATCTGACTTTTTTGCGAAGTTATGTTTCCGGTATTCACCAAAACATCACCGGTATTTGATTGATTGCTGAACTCTATATCTTTTTGTTTGATAACTTCCATCGAATAGGGCACATCAATCTTTTTCTCTTTGGTGCGGTTAGCCGAGAAAACTACTTCATCAAGCATAATGATTTTGGAGGTAAGGCTTATATTAAATGTTCCCGGGCCGCCCACGATCTTTTTAGAAAAATAACCGAGTTGTGATACTGTTAATGAGTCTGATTTATCAAGCGATGTCAAATCAGCTTTACCGGATGCATCCGTTAAAACGCTAAGGTTGTTTTTATCTTTTATAGATACGTTTTCTATAGCTTCGCGTGTTGAGTTATCACGGACGGTAATCGTTTGAGCCGGGGCCATTGCGCATATGCACGCCAGCGGCATGAACAATAATTTTTTCATTAGTAAAATAATTTTGGTTAAGAATAATAAGTAATAAAAATTGCTTATTAACTCAGAGGAGGCGGCGTGAGAACGGTCATGTAACCGTTGACTGTTTTGGATTTATTATCTTTTAAATAGTCATAATTACAGCTAAATATTTTTATCTGAGAATAATTTTTTTGAAAAAACCTGAGCGATAAAAAATCTTTTATAAGATGATTATTTTTTTTCCCTGTATTCCCCGTATTGTAAGTCTCGTTAAAATCATTCTGATACCGATCCATTAACTCTTTTTCGTGTTTATCATTCACCACTTCTAAAATAACTTTTGTACCCGAATTGCTTATGCTTATAATATCAAACATGACACCGTTTAAACAAATTTCCTTGTTTTCATCGAGCCATCTTATTTTACCGTTATCTGAATAAAGTTCGCTAGGGTTAATTTCAAGCTGTTCATGTTTTGCAAATTGGGAACGTATATATAACTTAAATTCCTTTTTATGCGATTTCAGCACACTTTTATAAATAAAATAGTGACCGGTAAAAAATACCGTAACCAATAAAAGGCTAATAATAAAGGTGGCTTTTTTCATTTAACTTAACCAAAAATAACAATTTAGCCTCTAATAAACCAACATTTAAGCCTCCATTTATTGATGAATAAATATTACCTTTACCCGCTATGCAAATCCAGGTCCTAAAATCTAAGCTTCACTGTGTTACAGTTACCCAAGCCGAATTAGATTATATTGGAAGCGTTACCATTGATGAAGATCTGATGGAAGCTGCTAATTTAATTGAAAACGAACAAGTCCATGTTTTAAATAAAAACAATGGCGAACGGGTGATTACTTATGTAATAAAGGGTGAACGGGGAAGTGGAGTAATTTGTCTGAATGGACCTGCGGCACTTAAGTTTAAAAAAGGCGATGTTATTCTTGTGATCTCCTATGCGGAAATGGACTTTGATAAAGCCAAAACTTTTAAACCCTGGGTTGTTTTCCCAGATACCAAAACAAACAAATTAAAATAATAAGCTTTTGAAACCCAAAACCAAATCCATAATTCAATTTGTTGTATTTCTTGGTTTAGGTATTTTATTGGTTTGGCTTGCATACACCCAGGTAGCAAGCGAAAAAGAGAAAATTTTGAAGGCCTTCGCAAACGCCGATTACTTTTGGGTTTTTATTTCTTCATTAATCGCATTTTCGAGCCACGTTTTAAGAGCCTATCGTTGGAATTATTTATTGGAACCTTTGGGTTATAAAACATCCTTCTTCAATGCAAATGCAGCTGTTTTCATTGCCTACTTCGCAAATTATGCCCCAATCCCTAGACTGGGCGAAGTGTGGCGTTGCACTGTTTTAGACCGCTACGAAAAAGTTCCTTTTCAGGTAGGATTCGGCACCGTAATTACAGAAAGAATTGTTGATACTATTCTTTTGCTAGTTATATTCGGACTCACTTTATTATTCCAGTTTTCGGAGCTTATAGGCTGGTCGAACGAATATATATTTGATCCGGTTCAGGCGAAATTTACGGCGATGTCCTCCTTCAAGCTCATTGTAATTTGTCTTGTTTTTAGTATTGGTCTGATTGCTTTTTTATTTTACCGTAAAAAACTGGCCGGCAAACTAAAAGGTAAATTCGGAGGAATCATTAAGGGATTTCTCGAAGGACTTTCCTCCATCCGCAAAACAAAAAACTTTTGGGCATTCGCCGGACTTAGCGTTTTAATCTGGACCATGTATTTTTATTCATCTTACACCTGCATGAAAGCTCAACCTGAAACATCGGTTATCGGGCATAAAGAATGTTTAACCATTATGGTGTTCGGTACTTTGGGAATAGTTTTCACACCCGGTGGTTTAGGGGCCTATCATTTAATTGTTGCTAATATTCTATTTTTTTATGGTATCGAAAAAGCACCGGCTGCAGCAATGCCCTGGTTGATCTGGACCTCACAATTTATTATTATTTCAATCACCGGATTAATTAGTTTGGCCTTATTACCAATTGTAAATAAAAAGAAAAATGTTGTATCACAATAAACTCTCAAAAAAAATTGTTGCAGCGAACGATATCAGCCGTGCGTTGAACCTTGAAAGATTTTATGACAAAAAAATTGTATTCACCAATGGTTGTTTCGATATTTTACATCGCGGCCATGTTGAATATTTGAGCAAAGCACGTGATTTAGGAAATGTTTTAGTGCTTGGATTAAATACTGATGCTTCTGTTAAACGTCAGAATAAATCACCTGAACGCCCGGTAAATAATCAAGAAACACGCGCAACTATTATCGCCGCTTTAGAATGTGTGGATTATGTTGTGTTGTTTGATGAAGATACTCCTCTGGAGCTTATTAAATTGGTTCAGCCGGATGTTTTAGCTAAGGGCGCCGACTATAAACCCGAAGACATTGTTGGGTATGACATAGTAAAAGCAAGGGGTGGCCAAACCATCACCATTCCTTTAACCGAAGGCTTTTCTACCACCGGATTAATCGATAAACTAAAAAAATAGCCTAATATCTCTCCTAACTCCCAACTCAATACTCCCAACTACGAACTCAATACTCCCAACTACGAACCTCAGTTCGTTAATATCTTAACCATTATTCACAAATCGGCGTTTTTGTGTTCTGTAATTTTATAGGACTAATACAAAAGCGTGAGCAATCCTTTAAAAAAACTGGCCGGACAAACAATGATTTATGGTTTAGGAACCATATTGCCGAAGTTTTTGAATTATTTTCTTACGCCGGTTCTTACTTATGCATTTGCTGCCGCAGAATATGGAATTAACGGACAGTTGTTCGCTTACATTTCTTTTTTGAATATTATTTTCACTTACGGAATGGAAACAACTTTTTTTAATTTCTATACCAAGAACGAAAATAAAGAAGAAGTTTATAATAACGCTCTCATCATGTTGCTGGCAAGTTCTGCCATAATGGGATTGATACTATTTTTTTTAGCACCAACTATTGCAGAATGGCTCTCAACACCTAATACAACATACCCCACTATTTTTATTGTATGGTGTGCTTTAATAATTACTTCTGATGCCATAATGGCAATTCCATTTGCGAAACTGCGCTCCGATAATCATCCTTTAAAATTCTCAATCTTAAAAATAATTAATGTGGTTATTAATGCCGGACTCACTGTATTTTTTATTTTAATCTGCAAACCTGCTTACGAAAGAGGTGAAGCAAGTTTTTTTGCTACTGTGTATAATCCTGAAATTGGAATCGGGTATTGTTTCTTATCCATGTTAATTGCGAACGCGGTCACTTTGTTTCTATTGGGAAAACAATTTGCATCACTAAAATTCAGGATAAACAAAGAATTATTAAATCAAATGCTCAAATACACCTGGCCATTAATTATCCTGGGTTTGGCAGGAATGGTGAATGAAACTTTAGACAGGATTATCTTAAAAGAATTAATGGTGGATAAAGACGCTGCGCAAGTTGCGCAAGGTGTTTACAGTGCTTGTTATAAAATTGCAATTTTAATGACGATTTTTATTCAGGCTTTCCGTTTTGCAGCAGAACCATTTTTCTTTAATCAGGCCGCCGATAAAAATTCGAAAAAGCTTTATGCAATTGTGATGAAGTATTTCGTTATTTTTTGTTCATTCCTTTTTTTAGGAACGATGATGAACATGGACTGGATAAAATATTTTATTGATGAAGAATACCGCGCCGGACTAAGCGTAGTGCCAATCTTATTAATGGCTAATTTATGCTTAGGGGTGGTTTACAATCTTTCCATCTGGTATAAACTAAGCGGAAGAACCGGTTTTGGCGCAACAATTGCCATCGTTGGTGCTGTTGTTACTATTGCGATAAATATAATATTCATTCCACAATACAGTTATGTCGCCTGTGCCTGGGCAACTTTAGCTGCGTATGGGGTTATGATGATAGTTTCCTATGTACTCGGACAAAAACACTTCCCAATTAAGTATAATTTAAGGGCCATTTTTGTGTATGTCATATTAGCACTTGGTTTTTACGGACTTTCTTTCACCTACCAAAGTATTGATAATCTCATTCTTAAATTAGCTTTGAATAATTTGTTGGTATTATTATTTGCATGGTTGTTTTATAAATTGGAATTTTCCAATCTAAAGAACGTAAAAAGCCAGTTACAATCATGATTACTATTAAAGTTGTAAACCAATCTAACCACCCTTTACCCGAATACGCCACCGATTTTTCGGCCGGACTCGATTTAAGAGCGAATTTAAATTTACCAATTGTTTTAAAACCACTTGAAAGAACCTTAGTGCCAACTGGCTTGTTCATAGAATTACCGCAAGGACTCGAAGCACAAATCCGTCCACGCAGTGGTCTGGCTTTTAAAAATGGAGTTACCGTTTTAAATTCTCCCGGCACAATAGATGCCGATTACCGAGGCGAGATAAAAGTGTTACTCGTGAATTTGTCTAATGCCGATTTTATCATTAATGACGGTGAACGCGTTGCCCAAATGGTAATTGCTAAACACGAAACCATTAAATGGAATGCAGTGCAAACATTGGAAGAAACCAAACGCGGTGCCGGAGGATTCGGTCACACAGGAACAAAATAATTTGTGAGTTGGTGAAGTGTGAGGTGGTGAGTAGAATGGAAAAATCACTAAATTCGTAGACTAAACTCATTACCTCACTAACTCACTTCTCACTAATTGTATATGAAAACAGTTGACTCTATAAATTTTGCAGGAAAACGTGCATTGATACGTGTCGATTTTAATGTACCCTTAAATGAAAATTTTGAAGTTACAGATGAAACACGAATCAAGGCAGCAATCCCAACTCTAAAAAAAATATTGAAAGATGGCGGCAGCATTGTTTTAATGTCGCACTTAGGCCGACCGAAAGAAGGACCAACAAATAAATATTCTTTAAAACACATTATAAAAAATGTTTCTAAATTATTGGGAGCAGAAGTTGGTTTTGCTGATGATTGCATTGGAACAGATGCTTTTTCAAAATCGGCCGAGCTAAAAATCGGCCAGGTTTTACTTCTTGAAAATTTGCGCTTTTATAAAGAAGAGGAAAAGGGCAATGAAGAATTTGCTCAAAAATTAAGTAAGCATGGCGACATTTATGTGAATGATGCTTTTGGTACAGCGCATCGTGCTCATGCTTCAACGGCCGTAATTGCTAAATTTTTTAATGCCGATTCAAAATGTTTTGGTTTTGTAATGGCAGGTGAAGTTGCCAGTATCGATAAAGTATTAAACAAAGCAGAAAAACCTTTTACTGCCATTATCGGGGGCGCCAAAGTGAGCGATAAAATTTTAATCATTGAACAATTGATGAATAAAGCCAATAATATTTTAATTGGTGGCGGTATGGCATTTACATTCGTAAAAGCAATGGGCGGACAAATTGGGAAATCGCTTTGCGAAGATGATAGATTGGACACTGCGAAATCTTTATTGGAGAACGCAAAAAAAATGGGGGTAAATATTTATATCCCAACCGATGCCATCATTGCCGATAATTTTGCGAATGATGCAAACATCAAGCAGTGCAAAATAAACGCCATACCCGATGGCTGGATGGGTTTGGATGCCGGTCCGGAAACAGTGAAGATGAATGATGATGTAATTAAAAACTCAAAAACCATTTTATGGAATGGTCCGATGGGTGTTTTTGAAATGAGCAATTTTGAGAACGGAACCAAACAGGCGGCTAATGCCATTGTTGAAGCTACAAAAAATGGTGCTTTTAGTTTAATTGGAGGCGGGGATAGCGTCGCTGCTATTAATAAATATAACCTGGCCGATAAAGTGAGCTATGTGAGTACCGGCGGCGGCGCCCTATTAGAATACATAGAGCAGGGAAGCCTCCCAGGTGTAAGGGCCATTGAAGGATAAAAATAATTACTTATCTTTATTAAATGATAAATAAGAAAATACTTCTTGCGGCTTTTACAGTTGTTTTGTTTTCTTCCTGTAAAAAAACTTACCAATGCTGGTGCACCAACGAGAACGGAAGTTATCTGTCGGGTGAAGTAGAGGGTACCAAGCGTCAGGCTAAAAAACAATGTGCTAAAGTTGCGCAAGTACCAACCACCTGCGATATCAGATAATATGAGTGTCAATATCCGCGTTGGTTTTGGTTATGATGTTCATCCTTTGGGTGAAGGCCGCGAGTTATGGTTAGGCGGCATTAAATTGCAATTCGATAAAGGATGTGTAGGCCACAGCGACGCCGATGTTTTGCTACACGCCATTTGCGATGCTTTATTAGGCGCAGCGAATTTACGCGATATCGGTTTTCATTTTCCAAACACCAATCCAAAATATAAGGGTGCCGACAGCAAATTATTATTGAAAGAAGTTGTTGAACTATTGGATAAAAACGGTTATGCTATTGGGAATATTGATTCTACACTCAGCATGGAGGCCCCAAAAATAAATCCGCATATTGATGCGATGCAGTCTGTAATCGCACCCATTTTAAAAATTAGCAAAAACGAAATTTCTATTAAAGCGACCACCAACGAAAAACTAGGATATGTGGGGAGACAGGAAGGCGTGAATGCTTATGCGGTTGCGCTTATTTACAAGAAATAATTAATTAGCTTTCGGTTTCTTTAAAAATTTGCCGCGGTAATTTCCGGAATTGTTGGTTGTTATGTAAAATACGTAAACACCTTCTGCAAATTCTGAAACATCAAGGTATATTTTTTCAACTGCGTTGCCGCTTCCAAAACCTTTCTTTCTTCCATACCTGTCGTAAATATTTATTTCGTAATAATAGTTTTTTTGTCCGCTTATGGCAATGCTTAGTTTATCTTCAGCCGGCTGTGGAAAAATCAATAAGTTGGTAAAAGATGCAGCCATGTCCACCCGTTTTACCGAAGAGTAATCGGAGGGCGGAATATGAATCCTGTAGAAATTAGGGCTTAATTTATTTGGTGCATAATCGGTGTAACTATAAATTTCGGCAGAAGTCGTATTACCGCAAAGGCCTCCATTATTGTAGATTTGATAAAAAGTCACCGAATCAGAACTATTCTCAACCACCCATCCTCCACAACTCGCTCCCTGAGTTACCGTGAAGCTTAAACGGACAGAATCTTTTAAAGGAAATGCATTAAAATTATAGATGCGACTTTGAGCAATGGACAAGGCACAAAGCATGACACCAAAAAACAATGCTACTAACCTTGATTTTATCATTCAACAAGAAGCTTTACATGTTTGCATTTTACATCACCATAAATCACCAGAAAATAAATTCCTGCTTTTAAATTAAGTTGACTTGCACTTATTTCAAATTTATGATTTCCTTTCAAAAAATCTTTTTTCAAAAAAGGGCGGCTTATTATTTTTCCGGAAGCATCAATCAACTCTGCCGTTAAATTAATATTATCTTCCAGCGAAAACTCAATGCTTGTTTCTGTTTTAAACGGATTTGGCATTGCATTTAGTATGTTCAGATTGTCGTGTTTCGCCTCTTCAATCCCTAAGATAACAGGATTCACCATCGACGTCCAAACACTTAAAGCCCCTGCACCTGTCATTTGCATCCATATTGGACGGATCACATTATTATGCGCCGAAATACCAATATAATCGCCGAAAAAATAGGAAGCACTTGGCGAAAACACGTTGGCGTTTATCTGATAATTTACAAATGAGTTGCCTCCGTCTTTCGATACAGCCAGGTAAACATCCGTATTGTTTCCACTCGCATAATTTCTCCGGTCATAGAAAACCACATACAAATAACCTGTTACCTGATCAATAGTCATCGCACTCATAAATTGCTGTTTGCCCGGCGCATCATCATTTATCCGCTTAGGTAAACTCCATGTTGCACCGCCATTAGTTGATTTTACCAGCCAAATATCTGTGTCTGTAACACCATTACGCTGATCACTCCAGTTAACATAAATGGTTCCTTTATTGGGGCCGTTACTTAAATCACAAAATGTAAAAGGTAATCCATTGCAACGTTGTACACCGCTAATACTGTAATCCCATCCACCGGGAGTTGTTGTAATTAATTGTTCAAGAGGTAACCAGGTTAAACCTCCGGTAGTGGATTTCTGAAACATTAATCCCTTCTTACTGGCCCACGCCACATAAACTTCCCCCAAAGGACCAATTGCAGGAGTTGCACCCTCAACAGTCGAATCTGAGTCAATACAATCGCCGGCATAAAAAGATAAACGATAAGGCGACGACCATGTAGTTCCGCCATCACCCGATTTTGAATAAAGAATTAATGAACTGTCGGTGGAAGCGCTTGTACCATAATTATCAAATTGAGTCCATGCAATGTGCATTTCATTATTTGTCGGATTCACTACAACCGATTGTTTGTCCTGAGCCTTCGTTCCGTTTTTTCCAATACCCACACAAGTGGTATAGGTCTGCCCGAAATTCCCTGATTTTTGAACAACAATACGATCTATCCATGAATTTCCGGGACCTGCTGGCGGATTAGATAAATGCAAATAATAGCATGCATTGGTAGTATCCCAAAATAAAATAGGGTCGCCCCAAACGCCATAAGCTGCGCAAGAAAGTGTTCCGATAGTCCATGTAGCACCGGCATTATTACTGTAATACATGTTATTGATATTGGCACCTGCTACCATTTGATTGGTATTTTTAGGATT
The DNA here is from genome assembly GCA_023251695.1 of Sphingobacteriaceae bacterium. Classification (GTDB taxonomy): domain Bacteria; phylum Bacteroidota; class Bacteroidia; order B-17B0; family Aurantibacillaceae; genus JAHEYG01. The sequence goes on from JAHEYE010000031.1 coordinate 21,803, forward strand.
TATTGCAATGCTGACTTCTTCAGGGCTATTTGAAGTACTGATTAAAATATTAGGGAATTGCCCGTAAGAGGTTGAAAAACCAAACAATGCAAAACACAGAAAAAGCAAAAAGCGCATACTCATATTTTATTTAAAGTTACGAAATCAATTGCTATCTATTAATTATTCCTTATTGTTAATTAACAATTTGATGTAAAAATCATACATTAGCGCAAACTTTTCTTGATATGGAACGCAGTCAGATTACAACTTACATTAACTCAAATAAAGAACGTTTTTTGAACGAGTTATTGGATTTACTGAAAATACCTTCGATTAGTGCCGACCCGAAATATAGCGATGATGTAAATAAGACTGCCGAGGCGGTGAAAAAACGCCTCATTGAAGCTGGGGTTGATAATGTGGAAATTTCTAAAACAAAAGGTTATCCTGTGGTTTATGGCGAAAAGTTAATCGACCCTAAAAAACCTACTATCATTGTTTACGGCCATTATGATGTTCAACCTCCTGATCCATTAGAATTATGGGAGTCACCGCCTTTTGAACCCGTGATTAAAAAAACAACTTTGCATCCTGATGGTGCTATTTTCGCCCGCGGTTCATGCGACGATAAAGGGCAAATGTACATGCATGTGAAGGCATTTGAAATCATGATGAAAACCGGAACACTTCCGTGTAATGTGAAATTTATGATTGAAGGTGAGGAGGAAGTTGGTTCTGCAAATTTAGGTCCTTGGATTGTTGAGAATAAATCAAGATTAAAAGGTGATATCATTTTAATTTCAGATACTTCAATGATCGCAAATGATACTCCATCCATTGATACGGGCTTACGTGGATTGTCCTATATGGAAGTTGAAATTACCGGTCCGAACCGCGATTTACACAGCGGCGTTTACGGAGGAGCAGTTGCAAATCCGGTGAATGTGCTTTGTAAAATGATTGCATCTTGTCATGATGAAAACAATCACATCACCATCCCCGGTTTTTATGATGATGTTGTTGAATTGACAAAAACGGAGCGCGATGAAATGGCAAAGGCGCCATTTAATTTAAATGATTTCAAGAAAGATTTGAATATTGATGTTGAGCAAGGTGAAAAAGGTTATTCAACTATTGAGCGTACGGGCATCCGGCCAACACTTGATGTAAATGGAATTTGGGGTGGTTATACAGGCGAAGGCGCAAAAACAGTTTTGCCTTCGAAAGCTTTTGCTAAAATAAGTATGCGTTTGGTTCCGAATCAGAGCTCCGAAAAAATATCAGAACTTTTTACAAAACATTTTCAAAAAATTGCACCACCATCAGTAAAAATAAAAGTGAGTCATCATCATGGCGGTGAGCCGGTGGTGGTTTCTCCTAATTCGCTTGCATTCAAAGCTGCAAGCATGGCTCTTGAAGAATCGTATGGAAAAAAACCTATTCCAACACGCGGCGGTGGAAGTATTCCGATTGTAGCGCTATTTAAAAAAGAATTGGGATTGGATAGTATTTTAATGGGTTTTGGTTTAGACACAGATGCTTTACATTCGCCAAACGAACATTACGGTTTGTTTAATTATTACAAAGGCATCGAAACTATTCCTTTGTTTTACAAGAATTTCGTGAATAACAAATAATGAGTTCATCCGACTGGATCGCAACAATTGGGGTAACTATTTTACTCATTGGTTTTGCGTTGAATCTGATTAAGATCATTACTGCCGATTCTTATTTATATCTCACACTTAATTTTCTGGGATCTTTTTTAGCAGGAGTGGCCGCGGTGATGATTCATTTAGTTCCGTTCATTGTGTTGGAAGCTGTCTGGGCAGCGGTGTCTTTGTTTGCAATTGTCAAAAAAATAATTCAAGTCAGGAAGAACCCATGAGAAAATTCTGTATTCTGTTTTGTGCGTTTGGCTTTTTGTTATTTAATTCCTGTAAAGAATTCAAAGAAGTTCAGGTTACCGGTGTAAAAAGTTTCAGGTTAACAAAAGTTAGTGCCAATGGTATTGAAGGAGAAGTTATTTTAGGAATCAAAAATCCGAACGATTACGGTTTTTCAATATATCCTTCCGAATTCGATATTACTTACAGCGGCATGAAGATGGGTAAAGCCCGTTTGTATAAAAAAGTGCATATCGAAGGTAATAGCGAAAAAGCTTATGTATTTAAACTTAAGACTGATCTCAAAGAACTTAATCTCATAGAGGTAATGGGCATGGTTAGCGGGGGTAATATAGGTAAGATCGAGGTCAAGGGAACTCTAAAAGCCGGAAAATTCTACTTAAAAAAGAGGGTTCCGGTGGATTTTTCTGAGAAAATAGGGCTAGGAGGTTAGTTTTTAACAAATTATGTAACTTTTGTTAATATCTTAGCGTACAACTACAAAAAACCCTCAAGCCATGCCCGATCTGGAACTAATATCGGCCTGCATTAAAAACGATAAAATTGCGAAAAAGCAGTTTTACGAGGCGTTTTATACTCTGTTAGCAGTTACCGCATTAAGATATTCTAAAAACAAAGAGCAAAGCACGGAAATGGTTCAAAGTGGCTTTGTTTTTTTATTTCAGGAGCTTCATAAATTTAAAGCGGCACATAAAAGCATTGAAGATTGGGTGAAAGAAGAATTTATTAATTTTTGTGTGCAGTTTGTACGCAACATACGGAGTGAATATTATGTTGCCAGCACAGTCCGTGTTACGGATACTCCTGCCAAAACTTACGATTTGTTTATCGACAGCACACTTACCGATTTTAAAAATGTGGATTTTGATGTGCTTGTAAAATCGTTGCACCAATTAGTACCATCGCAACGACTCATCTTTAATCTTCATGTTGTTGAAGGTTATGATTTGATAAAGTCGGCAGAAATTTTAGAAGCGAGTGAGCAAACTGTAAAAGCTAATCTTGAAAAAGCGAGATTTAATTTACAGAAGAACATTGATAAAAATAATAAATCACTGAAAAATGAGCAGTTTGTTTAGCTACGAATTAGACGAAGCACAAATTCGTTCAACCTTGCAGAATAGCAGGGCGGTAGTCTACAATGAATCGATGTGGGATGAATTTGAAACTAAATACCATCAGCACCATGCCCATCAAAGCCTCCCAAAGTTTAAGTTACCCGAATTCCATTTAAACATTAACCGCAACGTAGTTTTACCCGTGATATTTGTGGCGGTTCTTGTAGGTGTATCTGCCATCATGTTGAGTTTTGTGGATTTCAAAACCAATTCAAGTCAGCAAATCGAAAAAGGACTGATACCCAATCCTGATAATTATACCCCCGAAAAAAGTAAAACAGCCTTGATAGTTAAGCAAGAGCCTATTAAAAAAGTGGAAGAAACACCTATCGTAAAAACAGACTCCGTACCATTAAAAGTTGAGACACCCGGAGTTTCTACGGTTCAGGTAGCAGAAATTAATAACACGCAGTCGACAAATCCCCAAGAAAGCCAAAATCCGATGGTGGCAAGATCTATTGCGGTTCCTGATACAACGAAAAATGTAAATATTACCACCATTTCTCCTTTAGGTCAGAACTATACAGCTAAAAAACGCAAAAGACGCC